>NZ_JAMYMZ010000012.1:0-180000 GCF_040318825.1 Mesorhizobium sp. M1006 | reverse complement strand
ATCGCCAAGACGACCAGGCTGGTGGCGCTGCGCCAGATCGCCAAGGCCAAGGATCGCCGGCGCATGGAAGTGTCGATGGTGACCAAGGTCGGCGACCGCGATGTCATCCACACCATGCCTTTCGTGCAGATCAAGATGGCGCTTGCCGCCGGTCACACGACCAGCCGGGCCTATCCGCCTTTCGACCCGATGCAGGTGTTTGGCAATGGCGACGATAATGCTGCCCAGCCGGCAGGCGCCGCCGCCAGCCAGATCTATGGCGCCAAGGTCGAAAGCGAGATGAGCTTGAAGACCGTCGATTTCCCGATCGAGACGGCGGCCTTCGACGAAAAGAGCGACCTTTCTGCCGACGAGGTGGAAAAGGTCGTGCGCGAGGCCGGCACCGATCTGAGCGACGGCGCTGTCCAGGTCGCTTCGCTGCATTATGTCGACCCACAGCGATTCGGTGACGGCTTCGCCGAAAGCATGGCTGGCTCCTATGACGTCAAGATCGTCCCGGAAAACGTCTCGGTGTCGCCGCGTGCCGCCATCGACGACCATGCGCCGGCTTTCGCCGAGGAAATCATCCCCTTCACCAAGGATCTCGACATTGCCGAGGCCTTCGCTGATTCGGGCTATACCGGCGAGGATGCCACCGGAATGGCCGAGGCGATCGCCAAATTGCTGAATGCGACGGCCCTCAAGGCAGGAACCGTGCTGCGCGTTGGGCTCGAGGTCCATGGCGACGCCGCCAAGATCGTTCGCACCAGCGTGTACGACAGGACCCAGCACATCGTCACCATCGCGCTCGACGACCACGACCAGTACGTGCCGGCGCAGGAGCCGGAGCCAAATCCCGAATTGCTGACGGCGTTCGACGATTCGCCTGCGCCCATAGTGCGCGGCAATCTGCCGAACATCTATGACGGCATCTACCGCACCGCCTATTCCTACGGCATGTCCAAGGCGATGACGCAACGGCTGATCAAGTTGCTGGCGTCCGGTGTCGACTTTCAGTCGCGCCTCAATCCCACGGACCGCATCGAGGTGCTGTTCTCGCAGCCCGATGGCGACGACCAGGCGTCTGACGAATCCGAGCTGCTTTACGTCTCCGCGACTTTCGGCGGCACGACGCGAAATTTCTACCGTTTCCAGACGCAGGACGGCAGCACCGACTACTTCGACGAAAATGGTAGCAGCGCCGAGCAGTTTCTGCTGCGCAATCCGTTGCCCAATGGCCGATTTACGTCAGGGTTCGGTGCCAGGCGCCACCCCATTTTGGGGTATGTGAAAATGCACACCGGCACCGACTGGGCAGCTCCCGTGGGATCGCCGATCATTGCCGCAGGCAATGGCGTCGTCGAAAAAGCCGGCTGGGCCGGCGGCTATGGCAAGCAAATCATCTTGCGTCACGCCAATGGCTACGAGACGTCCTACAATCACCAGAGCGCCTTTGCAAAAGACATCGAGCCGGGAGTTCGCGTTCGCCAGGGTCAGGTTATCGGCTATCTCGGCTCAACCGGCCTCTCCACCGGTCCGCATCTTCATTACGAACTGATCGTCAACGGCACAAAGGTCGATTCGATGCGCGTCCGCCTACCGGTCGGCAAGACGCTGAAGGGCGACGACCTCGTCGCCTTCAAGCGCGAGCGCGAACGCATCGACGACCTGCTCAAGCAGGAAGACGGCAATCAGTTGAAGGTCGCGAGCGCCAAGATCGAAGGCTGAGCCGACGTTTTTCGTCGTCAGCCGTGCTGATTCGCCGTGTCGCGCGCCCATGGCAGCCGCTCGCCGGAAACCGTCGTCCACGCGGTGATTGCCGAAAACAGGCAAAGCAGCGCGGTCACCGCGGCAACGGCGGCGAATGCCGCGTCGCTGGCGGCAAGTCGTGCCGCATCGAGGCCGGGCGCCAGGCCGGCTGGCGGCGGTTCGCCGAAACCCGGAATGCCGGAGCCGGCAGCGGTGCCGAGCACGCCAGCATAGACCCAGGCCGCCAGCGATCCCATCGCCGCCACGGCAATCAGGCCGCCGATGCGCGAGACGGCGTTGTTGATGCCCGAGGCCGCACCCGTATCCTTGTCCTCGACCCCCTTAATGCGGGGGGTCGACAGCGGCGATACCACCAGTGCCATGCCGAGCCCCATCAGAGCCATCAGCGGGAATACCCCCAGCCAGAAATTGTGGATGCCCCGATAGGCCAGCAAGGCAAGTCCGGCAAAGGCAAGAGCCACAACCAGACTGCCGCTGGCGATCGGAAAGCGAGGCCCGATGCGGTCGGACCACTGGCCGACTGGTCCGGACAACACTGCGATCAATGCCGACAGCGGCAGGAAGATGAAACCGACCTCGGCCGCGCTCAGCCCCCATCCGGCGATCATGAGCATCGGCAGATAGAACAGATTGGCCGACAGCGCGAAATAAAGGAAGAAGGTCGCCACATTGGCGCCCGCGAACGCGCCGATCCGAAACAACGACAGATCGATCATCGGCTCGCGCCGCCGGCGCTCGAAGACGATGAACACGACGAGCAAAACCGCACCGGCGGCAATACTCGGGCCGGACATCAGCCCCTCCCCGTCGCCGCTCATCGAGGTCAGACCGTAAGCGAGAGCTCCGAACGCCATTATGGCGAGTGCAGCGCCGCCGAGATCGAGGCTGCGCTTTTCCGCCGGCGCGTCGGCAGGGACCTTGGCCAGCAGAAGATAGACCGAGATAAGGCCGAGCGGCAGATTGATGGCGAAGATCGCCCGCCAGATGCCGTCGCCGAACGCCGACAGCACGAAGCCGCCCAGCACCGGGCCGAGCGCCGTCGTCAGTGCTGATGCTGCGGCCCAGATGCCGATCGCCCGGCCGCGTTCCTTTTTCGGATAGGCTTTGGCGATAATGGCCAGGCTGCCCGGCACCATGATGGCCGCTCCGACACCCTGGATAGCCCGAAACGCAATAAGCACCGCCGGGTTAGGCGCCAGCGCGCAGGCAAGCGAGGCGGCAATGAACAGGACGATGCCGGCGACGAAGGAGTGGCGCAGGCCGAAGCGATCGCCGGCGGCGCCGCCGACGAGAATGAGGGCTGAGAGTGTCAATGCGTAGGCATTGGAAATCCATTGTGCCTCGGCGAGGCTGGCGCCGAGGTCGACGCGGATCGCCGGCGTCGCAATGGCCAGGACCGACCCGTCGATGAAGCCGAGCGCAGAAGCCAGGATCGCGGCGATCAGCACGAACCGCCGCTGCGCCTGCGGACAGAACGTATCGGCGGGAAGTGAGCCGGTCAGGGGAACGGCGCCGGTACCGACTTTGGTTGGCGTGTGCATGCCGCCTTACCTAGATCGCCGGCGCGCCGGCGACAACCGGCCAGTAAGCTGTTCTCGTTGAAACCAGGCCCAAACTGGCCACACAGGCAGGATCACGCCGCTCAGGGTGCAAACGGCAAGTGCCGTGCTAAGCTTCTCGCAGCGCTACAGACAAGGGGGAAATACCGCATGAAACGACCGCTCGAACCCTCGGCGGAAGGACGCGGGCGCGTCGTCGGCATCACCGACGGCGTGTTCGCCATCGCGCTCACCCTGATCGTTCTCGAGATCAGGGTGCCGGCGCATGAAACGGTGCATTCCGAACGCGAGTTGATCACAGCGATCACAGCACTGGCGCCGCGCTTCCTGACCTATGCGCTCAGCTTCCTGACGCTGACCATCTTCTGGTTCGGCCAGCAGGCGCAACACGGGCTGATTGCAAAATCCGACCGGCGGCTTGCCACGCTGAACCTCTGCTTCCTCGGCTTCATCGCCTTGCTGCCGTTCTCGACCGACCTTCTCGCCGACTTCCTCGAATTCAGGACTGCGGTGCTCGCCTACTGGTTCAATCTTTTGATGCTCGGACTGACGCTGCTCGCCAGTTGGCGCTACGCGGACAAAAACGGATTTCTGGCCGAAGGTGTCGACGCGGAGACCACCCGAACGGTCTATCTGCGCATCGTCAAGGCACAGATCCTGTGGGCCGTCGGCGCTGCACTTTGCCTGATCAGCCCGTTGCTCAGCGTCGGCTTCATCCTGGTGGTGCAGCTGATCTATGCCGCAGCGCCGCGCGCGCCACTGCTGCGCAAGGTCATCGGGTGATCCGGGCGCGGGCGTTGCGCTTTAATCGACGAACTCCACGATAACGCCGGGCGTCACGATCTTGGCAAGCTCGCGCGCGTCCCAATTGGTCAGCCGCACGCAGCCATGGCTTTCGGTCTTGCCGATCTTGGACGGATCCGGCGTGCCGTGGATGCCGTAGGTCGGCTTGTCCAGCGCAATCCAGACCGAGCCGACCGGGCCGTTCGGCCCCGGCGGGATGGTCAGGATCCTGTCGTTTTCGCCCTGCTTGAAATTGATGTTCGGGTTGTAGGTGTAGTTCGGGTCCAATGCGACACGCGACACCGCATGCGTGCCGGACGGCGACGGCGTGTCGGACGAGCCGATAGTCGCCGGATAGGCTGCGACCAGCTTGCCCGCCGCATCATAGGCGCGGACCTGCTTATTGGACTTGTCGGCGATGATGCGCGCCACCGGCGTCGCCACCAGCCTGCCGAAATTGGCGACCTTGATGATGGTGCCCGGACGATTGAAATTGGCGTCCGGATTGAGCTTGTTCAGATAGGTTTCATCCATATGGAAGCGCTCGGCCAGCGCTTCGGGTACCGACGTGTAGCCCATCCGATCGAGCTGGGCCTTTTGGCTGTAGTCCTCCGGTATCGAGGCGACATAGGGACCGGCCGCATCCTCGGGCGTGATCGTATATGAGGCGAAGGCATCGCCGCCGGATTGCGCCAGGGCCGCCTGGATGCCGATTGCGTCGGTCGATTTCAGATTGCTGCCGGTGATCTCATTATAGGCGGCGAGCGCCTTGTCGACATTCGAGCCGAAGCGTCCGTCGATGACGCCGGGCGATGCACCGGCACGGTCGAGCAGCACCTGCAGTGCCGCCACGTCCTCGCGGGCGCCGAGCGCAAGCGACGGGTCGACCGCCGTCTTGCCGCCAGTGCTTGGCGGCGGGGCTGTATCTGGCGGTAAGGCCGCCTGCTCGTTCGGCCCCGTCGGCTCGACCGGCTCGATCGAGGCCTCGTTGAGCGGCTGGCGCTCGATGGTGCGCGGCTTTGCCTCCGGATAACCATTGCCGTAGCCGTCATCCCGTGGCGCTTCGGGGAAGGCTTCCACCGAATTGTCGCCATTAAGATCGTAGTCGTCGGCCGGCGGCACGATGATCCTGCCCTCGTCTTCCAACTGCCTGCGGCGGTAGCGCGCCATGTCCTGCGGGTCGTCGAGATAATAGCGGTCGTCCTCGACCGGTCCGAGATTGCGCAAGCGCTCGCGGCGCAAGGCACGGCGGTCGAGCCTGGTCTGCGGCGGCTGGATGGCGATAACCTTGCCGGTCTCCGCATCGACGATGACGCGGTTTCCCCTGGCGTCGTAATAGATGTCGAGATTGCCGTTCTGGGCGACAAGAATGCCGCCGCCATTGGCGGCACGAACCACCCGTGGCGCGGTATCCACTATTGGCGAGGCCATCGCATTCGACGCCAGCAGCCCGGCAGCAAGCGCTGAAAGGGTGAAGATGGTGCGCAACATGATGGCCAAATTCTCCGGTCCGTAATTGCCGCCGCCGGCATTGTCTCTTCAAAGCGCCGCGCGTCTTTTTCGACGCGCAAAGGACGCTCTAACGCTTTAAATCTCCGCATCGTGCTTTGCGAAAATCAAAACTCGATTTCGGGCCGATGTGGTAGGCGAACCCCTTCGCCAGCAAATCAGTTGCCAACGATAAGGTTCCAATATGAACCGGGCATGAAGATGGCGGATTTCTGACCGATTAACCGGCAGCGAGTCCCAATTCCTTGCGCGCCTGCTTCGTCAGCTTCAGCACGACAAGACGGTGGCTTTCGCGCAGGTAATCCTTCAGCGCGCCATCATCCATGCTTTCGCCGGTCTGGCGCTGGATCCATTTCATGCCGCGTGAGGCAAGATAGGGCGCGGGCCGAAGGCCCGGCTGCTCCCTCAGCACGTCATAGGCGATGTCGGAGCATTTGAAGGTAACGAACGGCTCCTTGCCCTCACTCCAGCCGCCGATCGCGAAGACCTTGCCGCCGACCTTCCAGACATGGGCGCCGCCCCACTGCACGACATGGGTCGCCGAAGGCAGCGAGGCGCAGAAGCTGTTATAGTCGTCCAGCGTCATCTGCGCCCCGCCAGTGATGTTGGACCATGAACCGAAGGCCGGCGTAACAAAAGGGTATGCCGGTTTTTCGGAAAGGATCATGGTCGAGATTGAAGATAGGAATTCCATCCCGATTCGATCGGGATGGAACAGGTCCTTGGCTTGAGCTCAGGCGGCCGCCTCGGTTGCCACGACCGCGGGCTTCGAGCGGAAGTTCAAGCGGTCGGAGCCAGCGGTGACCTTGACGGTTGAGCCGTCGAGGATCTCGCCGAGCAGGATCTTTTCCGCCAGGGGGTCCTGCAATTCCTTCTGCATCACCCGCTTCAGCGGCCGCGCGCCATAGGCCGGGTCGTAACCC
Source organism: Mesorhizobium sp. M1006 (assembly GCF_040318825.1). NCBI lineage: Bacteria > Pseudomonadati > Pseudomonadota > Alphaproteobacteria > Hyphomicrobiales > Phyllobacteriaceae > Mesorhizobium > Mesorhizobium sp. M1006. The sequence continues at coordinate 173,477 of NZ_JAMYMZ010000012.1, read as the reverse complement.
TTGGCCGCCAGCCAGTCGATCGCCTCCTGATCGAGCGAAAGCGATATCTTGCGGTCAACAAGCAGGTTTTCCAGCCGCTTGAGCTGGATTTGGACGATCTGGCCCATATCCTGGCGGCGCAGCCGGTGGAACAGGATCACCTCGTCGATGCGGTTGAGGAATTCCGGCCGGAACGAAGCCCTGACGACATTCATCACCTCGTCGCGCACGACGTCGACATCCTGGTCCTCGCCGAGATTGACCAGATATTCGCCGCCGAGATTGGACGTCATGATGATCAGCGTGTTGCGGAAGTCGACCGTGCGGCCCTGCCCATCGGTCAGCCGGCCGTCGTCGAGCACCTGCAGCAGCACGTTGAAGACATCAGGATGCGCCTTCTCGATCTCGTCGAACAGCACGACCTGATAGGGCCGGCGCCGCACCGCTTCGGTCAGCGCGCCGCCTTCCTCATAGCCGACATAGCCGGGAGGCGCGCCGATCAGCCGGGCGACCGAGTGCTTCTCCATGAACTCCGACATGTCGATACGCACCATGGCGCTCTCGTCGTCGAACAGGAAGCTGGCCAGCGCCTTGGTCAATTCGGTCTTGCCGACGCCCGTCGGTCCGAGGAACATGAACGAGCCGAGCGGCCGGTTCGGGTCCTGCAGGCCGGCGCGCGCACGGCGCACGGCTTTCGACACTGCCTGCACCGCCTCGCCCTGGCCGACGACGCGCCTGCCGATCTCGTCTTCCATGCGCAACAGCTTGTCGCGCTCGCCTTCCAGCATCTTGTCGACCGGGATGCCCGTCCAGCGCGAGACGATATGGGCGACGTGATCGGGGCCAACCACTTCTTCGACCATGCCGGCCTTGCCATCCCTGGCTTCGGCCTGCTTCAGCTGCTTTTCGAGTTCCGGGATCTTGCCGTAAGCAAGTTCGCCGGCGCGCTGGAATTCACCCTGGCGCTGGGCGATGGCAAGTTCGTTGCGCGCCTCGTCGAGCTGTTTCTTGAGGTCGGCGGCAAGCCCGAGCTTCTGCTTCTCGGCCTGCCATTTCGAGGTCAGCTCGGTCGATTCCTCCTCGAGGTTCGAGAGTTCCTTCTCGAGCCGCGCGAGCCGGTCCTTCGAGGCATCGTCCTTCTCGACCTTCAGCGCCTCGCGCTCGATCTTGAGCTGCATGATGCGGCGGTCGATCTCGTCCAGCGCCTCGGGCTTCGAATCGACCTGCATGCGGAGCCGCGACGCGGCCTCGTCGACCAGGTCGATCGCCTTGTCCGGCAGGAAGCGGTCAGCGATGTAGCGGTTGGACAGGGTTGCGGCCGCGACCAGTGCCGAATCCGAGATGCGCACCTTGTGGTGCTGCTCGTATTTCTCTTTCAGGCCGCGCAGGATCGAGACAGTGTCTTCGACCGTCGGCTCATTGACGAAGACCGGCTGGAAGCGGCGGGCAAGGGCCGCATCCTTCTCGACATGCTTGCGGTATTCGTCGAGCGTGGTTGCGCCGACACAATGCAGTTCGCCGCGGGCGAGCGCCGGCTTCAGCAGATTCGACGCGTCCATGGCGCCATCCGCCTTGCCGGCACCGACAAGCGTGTGCATCTCGTCGATGAACAGAATGATGCCGCCGGCGGCAGACGTGACTTCGGAAAGCACCGCCTTCAGCCGCTCCTCGAACTCGCCGCGGTATTTGGCGCCGGCGATCAGCGACCCCATGTCGAGGGCCATCAGCTGCTTGTCCTTGAGCGATTCCGGCACATCGCCATTGACGATGCGCAGCGCCAGCCCTTCGGCGATCGCCGTCTTGCCGACGCCGGGTTCGCCGATCAGCACTGGGTTGTTCTTGGTGCGGCGCGACAGCACCTGGATGGTGCGGCGGATTTCGTCGTCGCGGCCGATGACCGGATCGAGCTTGCCCGCGCGGGCGTCCGCCGTCAGGTCGCGCGCGTATTTCTTCAGCGCGTCGTAGCCCTGCTCGGCGCTCGCCGAATCGGCAGTGCGACCTTTGCGTACGTCGTTGATGACCTGGTTCAGCGCCTGCGGCGTGACACCCGCCTTGGACAGGATGTCGGCGGTCTTGGCCGATTTTTCCATGGCCAGCGCCTGCAATAGCCGTTCGACGGTAACGAAGCTGTCACTGGCCTTCTTGGCCAGTTCCTCGGCGGTCGAAAACACCTTTGCCAGCGGCTGCGCCAGATAGAGCTGGCCATTGCCGCCCTCGACCTTGGGCATTGCCTCCAGTGCCGTTTCGACGCCGAGCTTGACGTCACGGACATTGCCGCCGGCGCGCTCGATCAGCGACGCAGCCAGGCCCTCGTCGTCATCGACAAGGACCTTGAGGATATGCTCGGGGGTGAATTGCTGGTGATTGCGGGAAAGCGCCATGGTTTGTGCGGACTGGATAAAGCCGCGCACGCGCTCGGAATATTTTTCAAGATTCATGCCTGTCTCCTTCCGTCACCGGCCCGCTTCGCGGCACCGGATCAGATTGCGGTGACGGACCCGCCCGTTCGAGCCGGATCCTGTTCACGCAAGATATGGGACGCAAACCACGGACCCTCAAGACGCCTCGACACTGGCGAATGCATAATATTCCGAGCGCGCAAAGCAAAAACGGCGGAGATTTCTCTCCGCCGCCTGGGGTAAAGGATGCGCTAAGATCGACTGAACGTTTTTCCGATCAATTCTCGACGTCTGCGATCACAGCTTGACCGCCGGGGCCTTCAGCCGGCGCTGCATCGACATTGCCAGCGTCGGTATTGCCAGTCTCGGCATTGCTTGTCTCGGCACTGCTTGTCTCGGCACTGCCAGTCTCGGCACTGTCAGGGCCGGCGTTGTCGTTGCCGCCATTTGCCTGTTCGACATCGAGGCGCGGGCGACGCGGACGCCTGGGGCGGCGGGCCGGGCTGTTTTCGGCCGCGGCTTCGTTGAGCTCGGCCTGGGCGGCGAGACCCGCCGGCGAAAGGTTGTCGAATTGCGGTGCGGGCTCGCTCACAAAGACCGGCCCAGCGGCCGGCACGGGCTCCGCCTGCGCCGGCGTCTCGTCGCGCCGTGGCTGTTCGGCGCGCTGGCCACCCTGCTCGCCGCGCGCGCCATACTCGCCGCGCTGGCCGTTCTGGCCGTAACCGCCATTGGGGCGACGGTCGCGGTGGCGTCCGCCATTGTTGTCGCGGCCGTCACGGTTGTCGCGGCCGCCCCGATTGTCGCGGCTGTTTTCCTGGTTCAGAGCCAGCTCGGCCGGCGTGCCATCGATGACCGGCTGCGGGCCGGCACCGTGATTGGCCGCCGAACCCGACGTCTCGTTGGCATTGTTGTTGCCGGCATTGTCGAACTCGTCGCGATCCTCGTCGCCGTCATCGTCGAAATCATCGCGATTCTGCTGCGCGTTCTGGATCGGCATCTGCGCCTGAGCGGCTGCGATGATGCGGTTATAGTGCTCTGCATGCTGGAGATAGTTTTCCGCCATCACCCGGTCGCCGGAGCTTTGCGCGTCACGGGCAAGGGTTGCGTACTTCTCGGCAATCTGCTGAGCCGATCCGCGGATCTTCACGTCCGGGCCGTTGCTCTCGTAGTTGCGCGTCAGGGGATTAGGCCCCTTACGGTTGTTGTTGTTATTGTTGTTGCCGCCGCCGCCATTGTTGTTGCGACCGCGCATGCGCCTGTTTTGCTGTTGTGGCCTCATTAGACTCTCTTCACTTTGAAATTTTCGAAAAACTCTTCACGAACGGAGGCGCTCATGCGGCCAGCCGTTTCGTTCCTTCACCGGCGTTCGCCCGCATCAATTGCGTTGGCGCCACGTGCCATCCTGTTCCGGTTACTTCACTTGCCGGACGATTCCCGCACGAAGCTTGGGCGTCGTTTGCGCAAGAAGGCAGCTATTTCCAAGGAAAACCGAATCGCTAAGAGCACTGCCTGCTTCGTCTCATCCGGTTAAGGCGACCCTAGCCGCATTCCCCGGTATTGCCAAGCGCTTTTTTCGCACTGCATCACGGCTTTCACCGTTCGAACACAAGAACTCTGTCGTTTCCGCCGAGATCACGAAACACCCCGACCGAACGGTACCCGGCCGCGGAGAATATCTCCGTAACCTGTTGGTGCTGCGTATGGCCGATCTCGACCGCAATCCTGCCTTGGACTTCCAAATACGCTGCCGCTCCCGCGGCGATCTTCCTGTAGGGGCTCAGACCGTCCACACCGCCATCGAGGGCCTGGCGTGGATCGAAACCGCGGACCTCGTCCTGCAGATTTCCAATGTCGTCTGAGGGTATATAGGGAGGGTTTGCGACAATTACATGGTACCGGCCAGAAACTTTTTCAAACCAGTCGGATTTGAGCGGCGTGAACCGGCCGGCGAGCCCCAATTCCCCGGCATTACGCATGGCTGTGGCCAGCGCCTCCTGCGAAATGTCAACGCCGGTGGCGGTCGCGGCCGGAACGGCGCTGAGCAGCGCCAGCGCGATGGCACCGGTACCGGTCCCTAGATCGAGGATGCGGCAGCAGCCCTCGCGTGCCGCCATTGCCTTGACGAAGGGCAGTATAGCCTCGACCAGCGTTTCGGTATCCGGCCGCGGCTCCAGCGTTTGCGGCGAAAGCGAAAGGCGCAAGCCGTAGAATTCGCGGTAGCCAAGGATTCGGTGTACCGGCTCGCCGGCGATGCGCCGCCGCAAGGCGGCTTCGATTACCGCCGTCACGTCCGTATCGACAGCGCGCCCGGGATCGGCGATGGCCTGCGTGCGACTGGTGCCGGAAAAATGCTCGACGATCAGCCTGGCATCGAGCGCCGGATCCGCGATCCCGGCTGCGGTGAGCCGGTTTCGCGCCTCCCGCAGCAGCGGCGCCAGCGTGGCGGGCAGGCTGTCAGCCATCGATGCCGATATCGGCGAGCAGCTTCGACTGGTGATCGGCGATCAGCGCGTCGATGATCTCGTCGAGTTCGCCCATCATCACCCGGTCGAGCTTATAGAGCGTCAGGTTGATACGATGATCGGTGACGCGACCCTGCGGAAAATTATAGGTGCGGATGCGTTCCGAGCGGTCGCCCGAGCCGACCTGCGACTTGCGCGATTCGGAACGTTCCTCGTCCGCCTTGCTGCGCTCGAGGTCGTAGAGCCTGGCGCGTAGGATCTGCATGGCCTTCGCCCGGTTCTGGTGCTGCGACTTTTCCGCCTGCACCACCATGATGCCGGTCGGCAGATGGGTGATGCGCACGGCCGAATCGGTGGTGTTGACGTGCTGGCCGCCGGAACCCGAGGCGCGCATCGTGTCGATACGGATGTCTTCGGCCCTGATGTCGATGTCGACCTCTTCGGCTTCCGGCAGCACCGCGACCGTCGCCGCCGAGGTATGAATGCGTCCGCCCGCCTCGGTCGTCGGCACGCGCTGCACCCGGTGCACGCCGGATTCGAACTTCAGATGGGCAAAGACGCCCTTGCCCGAAACGGTGGCGATGATTTCCTTGTAGCCGCCGACCTCACCCTCGCTGGCCGACACCGTCTCGAAACGCCAGCCATGCGCCGCGGCATAGCGCTCGTACATGCGAAACAGGTCGCCGGCGAAAAGCGCCGCCTCGTCGCCGCCGGTGCCGGCGCGGATCTCGAGGATGGCGTTCTTGTCGTCGGCGGCATCCTTGGGCAACAGCAGGATTTGGATGTCCTTCTGCAGCGCCTCGATGTGATGCTTGACCCCTGGCAGGTCGGCCTCAGCCAAGGCCCGCATCTCGGCGTCGGTGCCCTTGTCGGCGAGCATCGCCTCCAGATCGCCCTGTTCGTGCTCGGCGGCGCGCAGCGCCCTGATCTTTGCCACCATCTCCTGGATGTCGGCATATTCGGAGGCCATCCTGACATAGGCGTCCGGCGCTGGCCCGGCCGACATCTGCGCTTCGAGCATGTCGAAACGCTTGACGACTTGATCCATACGGTCGCGGGGCAGGTTGATCATGGCGAAGTCTATAGCGGTATAGAGCGGTCGTCGGCAAAGGCTTGCAGCAGCGCCCGCATCGGCAGGCCATGCGCCGGCGCCATCAGATTGTCGTCGAAGAACGCTTCCAACTCGCTGAGCGGCAGTTCCGTCAGCATCGCCTTGACCGGGCCGATCGATGCCGGCGACATCGAGATCGAGCGGTAGCCAAGGCCGATCAGCGCCATCGCCGAGATCGGCTTGCCGGCAAGTTCGCCGCACAAGGTCACCGGCGTCTGGTTGCGAGCCCCGGCATCGGCAATTTGCTTCAAAACACGCAGGAACGGCGTCGACAGCGGGTCGAAGCGGTCGGACAATTGGGTGTTGCCGCGGTCCACCGCCATGACGAACTGGAACAGGTCGTTCGAGCCGACCGAGACGAAATCGACCGCCTTCATCAGTTCGTCGAGCTGGAACAGCAGCGACGGCACCTCCAGCATCGCCCCCACCTTGAGGCTGGTCGGCAAATGATGGGCAAAGCGCGACAGATGCCGGACCTCGCGGTCGATGATCTCGCGCGCCTGCGCGATCTCGCCGAGTTCCGTCACCATTGGCAGCATCAGTTTCAGTTCGCGTCCGCCGCACGCCTTGAGCAGCGCGCGGATCTGGGTGCGCAGCAATCCTGGCCGGTCGAGCGTCAGGCGGATGGCCCGCCAGCCGAGAGCCGGATTTTCCTCCTGGATCGAGCCCTTGAAATAGGGCAGCACCTTGTCGCCGCCAATATCGATGGTGCGGAACGTCACCGGCTTGTCGCGCGCCGCCTCGAGCACGTCACGGTACAAGCGCTCCTGGGCTTCCGCGCGCGGAAAGGTCGAGGCGACCATGAATTGCAGCTCGGTGCGGAACAGGCCGATGCCGGCCGCGCCCGCTTCGGCCAGTTGCGGCAGGTCGACCGCCAGCCCGGCATTCATCAGAAGGTCGACCTGGACACCGTCCTTGGTCACCGACGGCTTCTTGCGCAGCTCGCGGTAGACCTCCTGCCGGCGCGCCCGGAAACGCACTTTCTCGGCATAGGCCGCCTCGAGGTCGGGCTGCGGGCGCAGATGGATCGCGCCTTCCTCGCCGTCGACGATGATGGCATCGCCGTTTTCCGCCATGGAAACGGCGCCCTTCATCTGGCCGGCGACCGGTATGCCCATGGCCCGCGCCACGATGACGACATGGCTGGTCGCGGCGCCGTCCTCCAGCACCAGCCCGCGCAGCTTGTCCCTGGGATAATCGAGCAGCTCCGCAGCACCCATCGAGCGGGCGACGATGATGGCGTCCTTGGGCAGCGAGGCCGCGACGTCCTCCGGTCCGCGCCCCATCAGCTGCCGCAGCAGCCGATTGGCGAGATCGTCGAAATCGCTCATCCGTTCGCGCAGATACGGATCGGTCATGTGCAGCATGCGGGCACGCATGTCGCTCTGCACCTTTTCGACCGCCGCTTCGGCCGTCAGGCCGTTGCGGATCGCCTCCTCGAGCCGGCGCACCCAGCCGCGGTCGTTGGCGAACATGCGATAGGCTTCGAGCACCTGGCGATGCTCGCCCTCGAAGGCGACGTCGCGGCGCTCCAGCATGTCGTCGATGGAGAGCCTGAGCGAGCCGAGCGACGCGTCGAGCCGCCTGACCTCTTCCTCGCTGTCCTCGTTGAAAAGATTGGTGACGACGATGCGCGGCTCGTGCAGCACCACATGGCCGAGACCGACGCCTTCGTTGAAGGACAGGCCGGTAAAGCTTACCGGGCGGCGCAGATCGAGCTCGAGGCCGGGCCTTGTCAGCCGCTCCAGATCGCCGGTGGCGATCATCTCGGCGATCACCATCGCCGTTGTTTCCAGCGCCTCGACCTCGTCGTCGCGATAATGGCGCATGGTCTTGTTCTGCACGACCAGGACGCCGAGTGTCCGCCCTGCCCGCAGCACCGGCACGCCGAGGAAGGAATTATAGATTTCTTCCCCTGTCTCCGGCAGGTAGGCGAAGGCAGGATGCTCCTGCGCGTTGGAGAGGTTGAGCGGCCGCGCCGAGGCCGCGATCGTGCCGACCAGGCCTTGGCCCAGCCTGAGCTGCGCCAGGTGGACGGCGTTCGGGTTCAGGCCTTCGGTGGCGTAGAGTTCGAGCACCGAATCGGCGCGCAGCACATAGAGCGAGCAGACCTCGGCAACCATGTTGGAGGCGATATCGCGCACGATTCGGTCAAGCCGCTCCTGCGGCTCCAGCGGCTCTTGCATGAGCTCGCGGAGCCGTTTCAGCAAAACGCGCGGGCCACTGGCCGAATCACGCATCGCGGCTTCTTCCTCCAATAGCATTTCAACCGGTGCAGGTTGCCCTGCACAGCGGCACAAACGCAACAACTCAATTAGAGCGCTGTCGTCCAATTGGACGCATAAAGACCGCTCCAAGATTTTCGATCCGCTGCATCCTGCCTTCCGAAAATCGATTCCGATTTTCGGGCCGATGCAGTCTGCTACTGCTTATCCAGACCGTACACGGAATGCAAAGTGCGAACTGCTAGTTCCGTATAGGGACCGTCGATCAGGATCGAAATCTTGATTTCGGACGTCGTGATGGCGCGGATGTTGATCGCGCGGTCGGCCAGCGCCTTGAAGGCGGTAGCGGCGACGCCGGCATGGCTGCGCATGCCGATGCCGATTACCGAGACCTTCGACATGCCGGCTTCCGACTGCACCACGTCGTAGCCGATCGTCGCCTTCAGCCGCTCGAGCACGGCGAGCGCCTTGTCGACGTCGCCGGATGGCACGGTGAAGGTCATGTCGGTGAACTTGCCGTCCTCGGAAATGTTCTGGACGATCATGTCGACGTTGATATTGGCCTCGGCCAGCGGCCCGAAAATGCCGGCGGCGACGCCCGGCCGGTCGCCGACGCGGCGCAGCGAAATCTGCGCCTCGTCCTTGGCATAGGCAATTCCGGTGACGACCTGCTGTTCCACGATCTCTTCCTCGTCGCAAATAAGCGTTCCCGGCGGATTGAGCAAATCCCCCATTCCGGGTGCATCGGGATCGTCGAAGGACGACCGCACGAAAGTACGCACCCTGTGCACCATGGCAAGCTCGACCGAGCGTACCTGCAGGACCTTGGCCCCCAGCGAGGCCATTTCGAGCATTTCCTCGAACGAAATCTTGGCCAGCCGCCGCGCTTTCGGCTCGATGCGCGGATCGGTCGTATAGACCCCGTCGACGTCGGTGTAGATGTCGCAGCGGTCGGCCTTGACCGCTGCCGCGATGGCGACAGCGCTGGTATCGGAACCGCCGCGGCCGAGCGTTGCGATCCGGTTGTCCGGCCCGATGCCTTGGAAACCGGCGACCACCGCCACCTGGCCTTCGCCGAAGCGCTTGATCAGGAATCCGCCGTCGATATCGAGAATGCGCGCCGCGCCATGCGCGTTGTCGGTCTTGATCGGGATCTGCCAGCCTTGCCAGGAGCGGGCATGCACGCCGATATTCTGCAGGGCGATCGCCAGCAAGCCGGCGGTGACCTGCTCGCCGGACGCGACCACGGCGTCATATTCGCGCGCATCGTGCATCGGCGAGGCCTCGCGCGTCCATTGCACGAGCTCGTTGGTCTTGCCGGACATCGCCGAGACCACGACGGCGACCTCATGGCCGGCGTCGACCTCGCGTTTGACATGACGCGCCACATTGCGGATGCGGGCGATGTCGGCGACGGAGGTTCCGCCGAATTTCATCACGATGCGCGCCATAGAAGCGAAATGCCTTTGACTGGATGCCGGACCGGAGGCCGAAAAGCGGAAAAATGCGCCAAGCTGTGGCCGGGCGCTCAATGCGCGGCCTCCTTAGCCAAATGATAGCGGTTTCGCAAGGCGGTGAGGATTCCGTCGCCTTGCCCCGTCCATCAACCAGATTTCAAGCCACGCTCTTGGTGAGTTTTGGCTTTTGCTGCTCGACACGGGCGAGACCCGCTCCGGCGATGACGCGGTCACGGCCCTCAGCCTTTGCCTGATACAAAGCGCGATCCGCGGCATTGACGATCTCCGCCCATGAGGCGCCGAGCTCCGGGAAGGCGGCGACCCCGAACGACGCGGTGATGGTGCCGAGCGTGCGGCCGCGATGCGTGACATGCAGCTGCTTGATCGCCTTTCGCAGAGCTTCGGCGCGATCGGCGCCATCGGCCAGTGACGTTCCCGGCATCATCAAGGCAAATTCCTCGCCGCCGTAGCGCGAAACCACGTCGCTTTCCCTGACATGGTCGACCAGCGTGGCGGCCACCTGCTTGAGGACGAGATCCCCAGCTTCATGGCCGAACGTATCGTTGAACTGCTTGAAATGATCGACGTCGAGCATGATCAACGTCAGCGGCTGCTCGGCACGTTCCAGGCGCCTGAGCTCGCGGCTGCTGGTCTCCTCAAGGTAGCGGCGATTGTAGAGCCCGGTGTTGGGATCCCGGATCGACTGCTGCCGCAACGTCTCGCGCAGGCGCAGATTGGCAAGCGCCAACGCCAGCGTATCGACGACGCCACGCAGTATCTGCTGCCGTTCGGCAAGCCACTCCGGCTTGTCAACGGCATTCGGCTCGCACAGATGCAGGATGCCAAGTGTCTCTCCCTGCGCTGCTAGAGGCATACAGACATAACCGCGGCCGCCATTTTCGGTGATGTGGTTGCAGCGCGGCGTCAGCATGCCTGGACCGGCGACGTGCTCCTGGCCGCGCGCAGCGCCCAACAATCTTCCGGTCCGAACTGGCCGACGCTCGACCGGATGGTGCCCCAATGCGCCATCTCCTCCACCAGGTTGCGCGACGCACTGGTCAGATGAACGGTTCCGCTCAATCCGCCGAAGAAATCAGGCATGGCGGAGCCGACGACGGAAAATGCCTCGTGAAAAGTGACGCAGGCCTGAAGCAGTTCGCCGAGCTTGACCAGGCGGGTCGTGGCCTCCGATGTCTCTTTCAGTTCACGATTGAGCCTCGCCAGTTCTTCGGCACGATCGTGCACCGCCCGCTCGGCACTGCGCAGGTCGCTGATGTCGCTGAGCGTCAGCACGATGCCGCCATCGGCGCGGTTGAGCGGATTGCAGCTGACGACCACGGGCAAGGAGGTCCCATCCGGCTTTGCCAGCCTCACCTCATTCTGGTGGCGGCGGCCGGTGGTCATGGCCAGTTCGACCGGAGATGTTCCCGACGCGGGCTTGTCTCCCGACGGCCCCCTGATATCCAGGGCCGACTGCCAGTCCTGCCCCACGACCTTGTCGCTGCGCCGCCCGATGATCTCGGCTGCCGCCGGATTGACGGACACGACCTGACCCTTGCCGTCGATGACGGCGATGCCTTCGGCAACGGTCTGGACGATGTCTTCGATGTAGGCCTTCTGATCGACAAGTTGAGCGCGCGAGGCTTCGATTTCGGAGGCCATAGTGTCGAACCCTTGCGCCAACTGTCCGAACTCGTCATCGGAGGTGCGGCCGATACGGGCCCCGGCGTCGCCGCGCGCCAGCGATTCGATGCCGCGGTTGAGACCAGCAAGGCCTTTACTGAAGCCTCGCAACAACAGGAAGGCGGAGGCCGCCGCGATCAGCACGGCTGCCGCGGTACACAGGCCCACAAGCCACAGCATATCGTTCGTGCGCTGCTGCGCGGCACGCAGCAGCGGCGTATACTCGAACAGGACGGCGCCGACGATCTTGCCGGGTGCATCCTCGATCGGCACCGCAACCAGGTCAATCGGATCGGCCACGTCGGCACTGGCCTCGACGAAGTTGCGCGGCACGCCGTCGTCAATCGTCCGGGCGATTTCATTGCCGGGATCGTAGTCGAACGTCGTGCCGATATTTTGCTCTTCTCCCGGAACGTCGGCGAAAATAACCTTGTTTTTGTCTACGATGACGAGATCGCGTTTCGAGCGGCCGTGCTGCAAAGTCACGAATTCGCGGAGCCCATCGGGTCTCTCGAATAATGAACGCGGCGCGTCCGACGCCCTGAAGGCAATAGTTTCGGCCAGCTGCCGTGCGACGCTTGTCGCCTCGGCCAGCGCCACGGATTTGGTCAGCGATATCTGCGAGACGATCGCAACGCCGCCGACCAGGCCGATCAAGGCCACGGCGCTGAACAATGTCGCGACTATCTGGGTTCTTATGCGCACCGGGCTGCCCCTACTCGGACAGCAATCTAAATGCCAAACACTGACCCAACGTTAAGAAACCGCCAATATCGTAAATTTGCCGTTAAGCCACACCGGCCAGCTGCACTCCCAACGCGGGCGGTTCAGCCCGTCCGCACGATGGCCTGCCACAGGCGCGGATAGTCGAGGACGAAACCGAGCGGCGAGACCTCCAGTGTCTCGTGGTAGCCGAACATCGGGGCGGCATAGGCGTAATGTGCAGCATCGACGCGCTGATAGGTTTGCTCGAGGCGAACGAGCCTGAGTTCGGGAAATGTCAGATAGGCTGCCGGCGCGGGCGTCGCCATACCGACATCGAGGGCAAAGCGGCGAAGCGCCAAAAGGTTTGTGGCGGGCGTGAAGCCGAGATCGACATCGATGAGACCGTCGACTTCCGCTTGATGCTCGCCGTTCAGCGTCCATTGGCGCTCGGTCAGCCGGTCGATCCTGTAATGCAGCTGTTGCGTGCCGAAAAAGCCGTCGGCGCGCGCCGATCGTGTATGCCAATCGGCGTCGCAGTCCGCCTCGTAGGCGATGCTGCACGGCTCGCCGTCCTGGACGAAAAGCGCGTGTCCCCTGAGGTTCCACCCGGAACTCGCTTCCGACAGAAGGCAAGCGTCGTGGCCTTCCTGGTCAAGCCGGCGCCAAAGAATGGAAGCAACCGCTCGCATCATTGCGCACTCCTCCGAACCCGATGTCTCTGCTTCGTCCGCCAAAGCCTAGGCGTTTCCTTCCGGCACACCATCAACTGACACGTGCTGACACAAATGCAGCCGGCAAAAGGCGGCGCCGGAAGGCATCGCGCGCATCGCACCGCCGGCGGTGAATTTCGCGCCTTGACATTCGCAGCCTCGCGCCCGACTTCCTAGCGTCCGAGGAGACCACGCCATGCCTGAGCCCCGACGATCGACGATCGATGCCGGAGAGGTGGAACGCTTTTCCGCCCTTGCCGCCGAATGGTGGAACCCGAACGGCAAGTTCCGCCCGTTGCACAAGTTCAACCCGATCCGGCTTGCCTATATCCGCGACCAGGTGGCGGCCCGCTTCGGCCGCGATCCGCGTGCGGCACGGCCGTTCGAAGGCCTGCGCTTCCTTGACATCGGCTGCGGCGGCGGGCTCCTGTGCGAGCCGATGGCGCGGCTTGGCGCCGAAGTGGTCGGCGCCGATGCCTCCGCCACCAACATCGAAGTGGCCAAGCTGCATGCGGCGGAAGTCGGCGTGAGCGTGGATTATCGCGCCACGACCGCGGAAGACCTTGCCGATGCCGGCGAAAAATTCGACGTCATCCTCAACATGGAAGTGGTCGAGCATGTCGCCGATGTCGATCTGTTCCTGGCCAAATGCGGCGAGATGGTAAAGCCCGGCGGCATCATGTTCGTCGCCACCATCAACCGCACGCTGAAGGCCCTGGGGCTGGCCATCATCGGCGCCGAATATGTGCTGCGTTGGCTGCCACGCGGCACCCACCAGTTCGGCAAGCTGGTGCGCCCCGAGGAACTGGAAAAGGCGCTTGCCGGCGCCGGCCTGACCGTCATCGACCGCACCGGCGTCACCTACAACCCGCTCGCCGACCGTTGGCAGCGCTCGAAGGACATGGACGTCAACTACATGGTGCTGGCGGAGAAGGCATCCGTCTGAAGCTTACGCCTTCTGGCCTCTATGGCCTCTGGCTTTGCGCCTTGGTGGTGATGAACACGCCGGCGGTGATGATGACGGCACCGGCCCAGGTCAGCAGTTGATAGCGCTCGCCGAGGAAGAGGGTCCCGGCAAACAGCCCGACCGCCGCCGCGACATAGCCGATCTGGCTGAGATAGACCGGGCCGCCGACCGCTTGCAGGCGGAAGAAGAAGGCGAACATCGCCGAGGCTGATGCCACCTGTGCCGCTGCGACCAGCGGCACGCCGCCGAGCGAGCCGAATGCATTGCCGCCAAGCAGGACCAGAATGCCGGCAAACAGCATCAAGGCTGCTGCCAGGTGGCTGCCGACGGCGAGCTCGATCGGGCCGGTGCCTTCGGGCCAGTCGACGGTACGGTAAATGTTGCCGGCGGCGAGGCTGACCGGGATGAGCAGGCCCATCGCAACCCAGAAAAATTCGGCCGGCTGGCCCGCTTCGCCGCGCGTCACCGCCACCATGACTGCGCCGACGAAACCGACGACTATGCCGACGATGCCCAGCATGGTCGGGCGCCTGACGCCGAGCAGCATCGAGAACACCAGCGTGACGACCGGCGACAGCGTGAACATGATGCCGCTGTAGCCGGCGCCCAGATGCGGAATGGCTGAAAACATCAGCAGATTGGGGATTGCATATGAGACGGCCGCGGTGACGAAGAAATAGCGCAGCCTGTGCGGCGTAAGCCGCATGCGCTTCCCGTTGAGCAGCAATGCGCACAAAAGCACGCCGCCGGCACCAAGCGAGATGACGAAGGCCCAGACCATGGCGGCCACGCCGGCCGCCGTCGCGATCTTGCCGAACGGCAGCGTCAGGCCGAGCAGTCCACCGGTGACAACCAGAAGGCCAAGCGCCGAGTCCCAGAGAAATTTCATCGCACCGTCCCGTCGCCCGTTCGCGGCACTTGGCCAATATCGCAAGCTGAGGTAAGATAAGGTAAAGATTCTTCACGTCAAGATACATAACGGTGAGAGACATGGATCGCGCAGCAAAAGCGATCGGGCAATGGAAAAAGGAACGGCCGGATCTCGATGTCTCGCCGATGGCCGTGCTCGGACGGTTGAACGAGGCCGCCTCGCTGATCGCACGAGAGCGGCTGGCGCCGCTGTTTGCAAGTTACGGGCTGCAATCCGGAGAATTCGATGTGCTGGCGACGCTGCGTCGTTCCGGGCCGCCATACGCGCTGACGCCGACGGCTCTCTACGAGGCGACGATGGTAACGTCGGGCGCGATGACCAACCGCCTCGATCGGCTCGAGAAATCCGGCCTGATCAAGCGCGGGCCGCACCCCGACGATCGCCGCGGCATTGTCGTGCAGCTGACTAAAAAGGGTCTGGCGTTGATTGACGAGGCGGTTACCGCTCACGTCGCCAACGAGCACCAGATACTTTCCGGCCTGATACGCCCGGAGCAGATCATGCTGGCTCGCCTGCTCGAAAAACTGATAGCGAGCCTAGGCTAACCCAGGGCGGCCAAGAGGGCCGGCCGAGAGGGTGGAAAGCTTAAATCCTGGTCGCCGAGCCTCGTTTGGGCCGGCGAACAGCTCTGATCTTGCCGCTGTTTCCGCCGCCACAGAAAAACTGGTCGCCGCCATCGGATTCGAGCCCCGACACGCCTGTTCCCGGCGGCATATCGAGCTTCTCAAGGACCTTTCCCGTTTCAGGATCGATCCGTCTGACATCGCTCTCCTCACCCTCCCAGGTGCCATGCCACAGCTCGCCGTCGACCCAGCTGACGCCGGTGACGACGCGGTTGGAAACGATGGTGCGAAGGATTGCCCCTGTCTCGGGATCGACCTGATGAATCTTTCGGCCCCGATGCTGGCCGACCCAGAGTGTTCCTTCGGCCCAGGCGAGCCCGGAATCACCGCCATTGCCGGGCGCCGGGATCGTCGCCAGGACCTGGCCATTCTTCGGATCGATCTTCTGGATGCGATCCTCGGCGATCTGATAGAGGTGCTGGCCGTCGAAGGCCGTTCCGGCGTGTGCCGCGACGTCGATCGAGCGCACCACTTTGCCGCTCGCCGGATCGAAGGCGTTCAATCTGTCGCCTGAGGCAAACCAGACATGCTCACCGTCGAAGGTAACGCCGTCCACGTGGTCGACACCCGGAAAGGGTCCATATTCTCGAAGGATTTCGGCTGCGGATCGTTCCATAATTCCATCCTAGTAGCCCGGCAGTGGGCCGGGGAGTAACAAGATTGTCGGGAAACCCGTCAGCGGCGGGGTCATCCAGCGACGCGCCCGTCCGCGGCCGAACGACTGCACCTTGCCGGCCTGGGCGAGCTGCTCGAGCGCTCGCTGCACGGTACGCGAACTGGCTCCAAGCGCAATCGCCAGGGCCGAACTCGACCAAGACTCGCCGTCCGCGAGGAAGGCGAGCACGGCGGCATGCTCTTCTTCGACGGGTGGCGCCAGCACGACGACCTCACCTGCGCGGCGCGGGGCCAGCGCAAAGCCCCGCTTCGTCGCGCTCACATCCGCCAAGCTCCGAAGCTCCGCGCGAAGCCGCCCGACTTCGACGCGCAATCGTGCGCGATGTGATTCGTCCGCGTCCTTTCCGCGGAAAGCGCGCGCAATGAGCGTCGCTCTTGCCACGTCCCCCGGCCAGGCTTCGGCCAGCGCGCGGGCCAGCGCGAACAGCACCGGGCGGGTCGCCAGCGAGACGACGGTGTCTGCGACACGCACGACATTGCGGCATGCATCCACCACGAGCGCCCCCGACGCCAGGAGCGCTTCGACTTCATCGAGCAGGAGGGGCCGTTCCCCGCCACGCGCGACACGGCGCGCGGCCGGCGTGTCCAGCACCAGCGATGCGCTCTCCACCTCCGCGATCAGCGCGGGGATGCCCGCCGCGCGCGCCGCCCGCGCCGCCAGCCCGAGCGCGGCGCGCGCAGGACCGGTCCGCAAGCGGCGGATGGCGATGCCGGCGACAGCCAGCTCGTGGGCGGCCCGCGATGCCGGCGGCAGCGGCGAGGGATCGAAGCCGTCCAGCCTGCGCTCGGCTTCGTCGAGATGGCCGATCAGCAGCAGGCGCCGAACGTCGAGGTTGCGCGCATGCGCGGCGTTGACACGGTCGCCATGCTTTTCAAGCGTCGCCCGTGCGGCGTCGAGTGCCTTGGCCGGCCAGGTAAGGTCGCGCGAGACGAGCGCGATCTCGGCCTCGGCGACGATACACCGCGCGCGGGCCACGGCCTCCCTCGGGCTGAATGCGCGCGCCGCCCTCTTGAGAAGAACCTTCGCCCGAACCAGGTCGCCAAGCTGCGCCATCGCGATACCGCGCAACGCCAGTGCCGGCGCATCGTCGCGCAGCGCAACCCGCTTCAAGGCGCCGAGCGGATCGCCCGCCGCAAGCGCATGCGCCGCGGCGGTGATCAGCGAGTCCATCGGAATCCCGTCACACTTGTCACTCCCATGGCTTCGACATCCGGCGCTAAGTCCATCTCACCAACCAGTCGTATCGACAACGGCGACTGTAGCCAACCTGAGTTGCGGCGCGCCAACGCTCGAACACAACGATAAGCATTAGGAGAGACGCAATGAAGATCGAAGGTACAACCATCCTGGTGACTGGAGCCAATCGGGGCATCGGTCGGGCACTGGTCGAGGAAGCCCTGAGCAGAGGCGTAAAGCGCGTCTATGCCGCAACCCGCAAACCGATGGCTCATCCGGACCGGCGTGTGACGCCCCTGACCATGGATGTGACCAACGCTGCGCAGATCCGGGAGGCCGTCGAGAAGATCGATGCTCTCGATATCCTCATCAACAACGCCGGCGTATCGCCCATCGATGACCTCAGCGACCGTCGTGTGCTCGAACAACAGCTCGCCGTAAACCTCTTCGGCTCGTACGACGTTACCCAGGCTCTGCTGCCGTTGCTCGCCCGGTCGCGGGGAGCCATCGTCAACATTCTGTCGCTGGCCTCGATTGCCGCCGTGCCGTTCAGTCCGGCTTACTCCATCTCGAAGGCGGCCTCGTTTTCGCTGTCGCAGTCGTTGCGCACCCTTTTGGCCGGACGGGGTGTCAGCGTCCACAGGGTCCTTCCCGGCCCGGTGGACACGGACATGACACGGGGCCTGGACATCGCGAAAGCCTCTCCGGAGTCTGTCGCACGAGCGATCCTGGACGGCGTGGAGAACGGCGAAGAGGAAATCTTCCCCGATCCCATGTCGGAATCCCTGGCGGAGGGCTGGCGCAGCAGTGCAGTCAAGGCGCTTGAACGCCAGTTTGCAGCCTATGCGGAAGCAACTCCGTCAAGTGAAGCAAGCCCGTCAGGCAGTGGGCATGAAAGAAGCAGCGAAACGGTTGCCCGCGAGCCCCATCCTTGCTGCTCGGCCTGAAATTGCGGACGCTTGTGCAGGGGGCGGCATCGCCGCTCTGGGCGGAAGCGAATCCCACAAGCGAAACGGAGCATCATTTTCGCTTGTCGAAATGCGCTTCAGCTTCTTGTCGCCTGATACGCCTCTGATATCGCCGCCGGGCGAAAAAGACGATCAAGTCTGCCAGCCAACCTGGAGCATTGAGATGGAGCAAGGCATCACGCGCGCTATCAATTTGCCGACCATTCATCGCTACATTGGAAAAATCCGAGGGTTCCGTTTGTCGAGCTTCGACCCATTGACGAATACTCGCCCCGTCCGGCAGTTTCGCCGCAAAAGCCAGTTCACGTCTCATGCAAACCCACTCCACCCGGTAGCGCAATTCCTCCTCATAGCCAATGCCTCGCTGATGGAGACGCGCATGCGTCGCCTCATGCACTATCGCGCTGGCGATCTGGTCGCTCAGCGTGTGCTCGCCTAGAACAAATCGCCGATCGAGCTCGCAAGTCGAAGTCGATTTCACAAATTGCGCAGCGGCACCTGGATTGATTGTAATCCAGATCCGTTTGAGATCGCGGACCAGACGGCTGTATCGAACAGGGTCAAATTTCTGAATCAACCGCAGCGCGGCGGCAACCTTATCTGCATCTTTCCCGCCGCTCTCGCCATTATAGAAAACTGGCAACCCATCGATCGTCCTCTTGTCGATCGACTTTATAGCCAACCAGCTGAAAACACGGATCACTACCTCTGAACCACGCCGCTTTTCAGTCTTCTCCGGATGGGGCAAGACTTTCCTCAGTTGCGGTCGTCGGGGAAGCTTGGAATAGGCATGAACTCGACACCGTCTTCGGCGAGGCTCTTGGCCTCGTCCAGCGTCGCCTCGCCATAGATACCGCGCGGATCGCTTTCGCCGAAATGGATCTTGCGCGCTTCCTCGGCGAATTTGTCGCCGACATAGTCGGCATTCTCGCGCACCTTGTCGGCCATGGCCTTGAGCTGCACCAGCGCCTGCTTCTGCGCCTCGCCCATGGCCAGCGCGATGCTTTCGCGCTTGCGCCCGGTGGAGACGGCAGGCGCCATCAGCGCCTTGTCGACCTTGTGCGAGCCGCAGGCCGGGCAGTCGACGAAGCCGCGCTTCTTCTGGGTGTCGAAATCGTCGTTGCTGCGGAACCAGGCCTCGAATTCGTGCTCGTGTTCGCAGATCAGGGAAAAGCGGATCAAGAGGCGGCACCCCTGAGCGGCATTGCCTCCGCCGAACCGGCGTTTACCGCAAAATCGCGTGCGTTCTTGAGATTCGGTATCTTCTTGCGCGCGGCGACTGACTCCGCCGGGTCGATCTCGGCGACGATCACTGCCGGCTCCTCATGCGCCGCCTCGGCGATAATGCGGCCCCAGGGATCGACGATCAGCGAATGGCCATAGGTTTCGCGGCCGTCCTCGTGCACTCCGCCTTGCGCGGCGGCGACCACATAGGCGCCGTTCTCGATGGCGCGCGCCCTCAGCAGCACATGCCAGTGCGCTTCGCCGGTCTGGCGGGTGAAGGCGGCGGGCACCGAAAGCAGATCGGCGCCGGCCAGCGCCTCGGCACGGAACAGTTGCGGAAAGCGCAGATCGTAGCAGACGGCAAAGCCCAGCTTCGCGCCCTCGATTTCGGTGACGACAGCCTCGGTGCCAGGCTCATAGGCGGCGGATTCGCGCCAGCTCTCGCCATTGTCGAGATCGACGTCGAACATGTGGATCTTGTCGTAGGTGGCAATGGTGGCACCGTCCGGCCCGAACAGAAGGGCGCGGTTGGCAAGCTTGCCGTCGGCGCGCAGAATGGCGGTCGAGCCGATATGCAGGAAGATGCCGAGCTCCTTGGCCAGCTTCCGCGAAATCGAGACGATGACGTCCTTGTCTTCGGAGGTGAAGGAAGCGGCCCGCGCCTGGCTGTCGCGGATCAACGCGCCGGTCATTTCCGGGGTCTGGATGTAGCTCGCGCCAAGGCCTGCCGCCTCGCGCACCAGCCGTTCCAGATCGACCGCATTGCGCTCCGGGCTGGTTCCCGAACGCATCTGGATCGCCGCCGCCTTGAAAGCACCCATCGTCATGTCCTTATCTGGTCGAGCCGTTGGCGAGCAATCTGTCCAGCCGTCCTTCCGCCTCCAATTCGTGGAGATCGTCGGAGCCGCCGACATGCGTGTCGCCGATGAATATCTGCGGAAAGGTGGAACGGCCGTGGGCCCGGGAAATCATTTCCCGGCGCAGTTCCGGCGAGAAGGAGGCGTCGTGCTCGGTATAGGCGACACCCTTCCTGTCGAGCAGCCGCTTGGCCGCGGTGCAATAGCCGCACATCATCCGCGTGTAGATCGTCACATCGACCATCGGTCAGCAACCCTGCCTCGTTCCGCTGTCATCTAGGCTATATAGGCGCCGATTCGTCGGCCCGAAAGTCCCCCGGCAGCACACGCGCGAAGGTCAGTACGTCGACCGCGCCGGCACCGCCCTTCTTCAATGCCCTGGCGACCGCGCGGACGGTGGCGCCGGTGGTGTAGACATCGTCGATCAACAGCACCCGGCGGCCGGCGATTTCGATCTCCGCCTCATCAGGCACTTTGAATGCGGCGCGAACATTTTCCTCGCGTTCCCGCCGCTCCAGCCCGACTTGCTGGCGCGTGAGTTTGATGCGCTTGATGGCTGATGGCGCGAAAGGTCGCTCCCCGAGCTGCGCCACCGCCCGCGCCAGTTCCGCCGACTGGTTGAACTGCCGTCGGAAGAAACGCCGCCAGTGCAGCGGCACCGGCACGACCACGTCGGCCTCGGCGATGAGTTCGGCACCGGCGCGAA
This sequence comes from Mesorhizobium sp. M1006, assembly GCF_040318825.1. Lineage (NCBI taxonomy): Bacteria > Pseudomonadati > Pseudomonadota > Alphaproteobacteria > Hyphomicrobiales > Phyllobacteriaceae > Mesorhizobium > Mesorhizobium sp. M1006. The sequence continues at coordinate 152,618 of NZ_JAMYMZ010000012.1, read as the reverse complement.
GCATCCAGCGCGCCATCCACGGCGCCAGATCGGTGCGGTCCTGGTATTTCAGCCCTTGCACCATCTGGCGGGCAACGCCGGAATAGGCAACCGCCGCCCGCGCGCGCTCGAACGGCGGCGGGTCGGCTATCGCCTCCGCCGAAAGGAACCCTTCACCCATATTGTGGGTGAACGGCGTGCCCATCACCGGGCACCATGGCCGTTCCAGCAACCTGAGTTTCGGCCAGCAGGCACCGCACAACACGCCGGGCTGCGAGACATGGCGGCGGCAGCCGGCACAGACCGGCGGGAACAAGAGGCGCGCTGGCCAGCCCAATGCCTTGCGGGCAATGCTCTTGATCGCAATACGCTTGATCTCTGGCATGGGATCGGCCACGTGGTTGGTCCTCCGCATCACTATATCAGAGAGCGAAGCACAAGGACCTGCCCATTGCAGCCTGTAATCGACACCTCGCTCTGGCTGGCGCGCAAGCGCCGGGCACTGGCCCGTCCCATCGCCGGCGCGGATTTCCTCATGCGGCGGGCGGCCGAGGATCTTGCCGACCGGCTCGGCGCCGTCGAACGCAGGTTCGGCAAGGCGGCCTCATTGTTTTGCCAGACGCCGGCAGCAGCAGAGGTGCTCGCCGAAAGCGGCAAGGTGACGGAAAACGTGCGCGTCGAGGCCGACGCCGCTTTCCTGGGTGGCCAGCCAGGACTGTTGGCGCCGTTGGAAACCGTGCCATTCGAGCCGGAAAGCCTCGACCTCGCAGTCTCGCTGCTGTCGCTGCAGGCGATGAACGACATTCCCGGCATGCTGGTGCAGGTCCGCCGGGCGCTGAAGCCGGACGGGCTTTTCCTCGGCGCCTTCGCCGGCACAGGCACACTCTCCGAACTGCGCGAAAGCCTGCTTGCCGCCGAGACCGAGCTCTATGGCGGCGCCAGCCCGCGTGTGATCCCGTTCACCGACGTCCGCGACGCCGGCGCGCTGCTGCAGCGCGCCGGCCTGGCACTGCCAGTTGCCGACGTCGAGACGATCACGGTGCGCTACGATTCGCTATTTGGCCTGGTCGCCGATCTGCGCGCCATGGGCGAGACCAGCGCGCTTGTCGACCGCAGCAGGCGGCCGGGCACGCGAGCGCTGTTCGCGCGCGCCGCCGAAATCTATGCGGAGCGGTTTTCGGATGCCGATGGCCGCGTCAGGGCGAGTTTCTCGGTGGTCTGGATGTCAGGCTGGGCGCCCGATGCCTCTCAGCAAAAGCCGCTGAAGCCGGGCTCCGCAAAAATATCGCTGAAGACAATCCTGGAAAACCCCGGCGGCCCCTGAGCGCATCCTTGCGCAAAAGCTAAGCGTATCCCACGCAAAAGCTAAGCAGGTCACTGTGCAAAAGCGTTGGCAAGCTTGCTGCTGTTGTCGCTGAACAACCACTGGATGGCGCCGGCAGCCTGGCCAATACCAGCGACAATGGCAAGCGACAGCACGGCGACGATCAAACCATATTCGATAGCCGTCGCACCCCTCTCGTCTTCTAAAAATCGTTGCAGCAACATTTTCATGGGCGCCTATCCCTCTTGCCCGAACCTAGCGCCGACCCGTTAAGAAAGGTTAATGCGACAGGCTTAACGCGCGGTGAACCAGCTGCATTCTAGGAAACAGCCGAATCCTAGAGATCTGTTGAGGAGTCAGCAGTCGCCGCTGCTTCTGCCATCGGCCCGTATAACGCAGACCGAACTGGGCAGCGGCTGCAGCACGCTCTTGCGTAGCGTATAGCTGTCGCGCTGGCCGATCGAGCCGGTGCTCATCGTATCCAGCCCGTCGCGGGCAAACTGCGAGCGGGTCCGGCTGTCGAGGTAGGGCGTCGCGATCAAGGCCAGAGCCACCGCGGCCGAGCCGAACAAGAGAGCGATGCGCAATATTCCCATGCCGGCATTGGCGGCGCCAGGAAGGCGGTCGGGCCAAGGCGAGTCCCAGTCCTTTTCAAGGCTCATGCAAATCGCTCCCCAGCGGTGGAATCGGCGAAACCGCCTAGCGTCAATTTTTCACGGTCAGATAAATCTTTCATTAACGCTGCTGCCGGCGCGTTGCGGCGCTGCCCGATTTACGGCAGGTCGGCGGCTACAGCAGATCGATGAGGAACTGGATCAGCGGGGCATCGGCCGGCGGCATTGGAAAATCGCGCATCTGGCGCGGCCGCACCCATTTCAGCACCTGGCCTTCCTTCGGCTGGGCAATGCCGCGGAACCGACGGCAGACGAACAGCGGCATCAGCAGGTGAAAATCATCGTAGGAATGGCTGGCGAAGGTGAGTGGCGCCAGGCAAGGGATGTCGGTTTCGATGCCGATCTCCTCGTACAATTCGCGGATCAGGCATTGTTCCGGCGTCTCACCGGGCTCGACCTTGCCGCCCGGAAACTCCCACAGGCCGGCGAGTTGCTTGCCTTCGGGCCGCTGCGCCAAAAGCACGCGCCCGTCGGCGTCGACCAGCGCGCACGCCGCGACCAGGAGCAGGCGTTTGCCGATCGTATCCAAGCCGCTCATGCGCCGGGTGGCCGGCGATAGCGATAGCGATAGACTTCGTCGAATCCGAGCGAACGGTAGAGCGCCAGCGCCGGCGCGTTGTCCGCCTCGACCTGCAGCCAGGCTTCCCGCGCCCCACGCAGCCGCGCCCATTTCAGCGCCGACCGGATGAGATGGCGGCCATGGCCCTGGTTGCGCACCGACCTGTCGGTGGCGATCTCGAACAGGCCGGCAAGGTCGCCGTCATGCACGCAGATCAACGTTGCCAGCGGTTCGCTGCCGGCCTCCAGCGCAAACAGCCCGGCCTCCGGCTGGATGGCGCCGATGATCTCCGACAGGCCCGGCCGCAGCGACACATCCGAGCCGCTCACCTTGAGCGCCGCGCCGATGAAACGGCTGATGTCCTTCAACGGAATCTGGTCCATGGCGTCGTCGAGCGCGGCGTCCGCCAGCGGCAGCCGCATGACCAGCGACTCCGCGAACGTACTCCAGCCTTCGCTGTCGAGGTACTTCGAAAGATCAGGCCCCGACAGCGGTGAGATGCGAAAGGTCAGCGGCCTGCCATAGGCGTCGAAGCGGCGGCTGGCGCGACCGATGCGCTCGGCAATGTGCTGGATGTCGCCCGGATCGAGCGGATTGACCGAGTTCAGCCGCTTGGCCGGGTGGCCGGCCGTCAGCCGCACCACCCAGGTGCCGTCATAATGGACGGCGGCCGCCGGCCAGGCGCGAAAGCCGGCCGCCTCATAGCGGCGCACGATCGCCAACACGCTTGCCGGATGTCTGGAAGCCAACGCCATCAGCTCCGATAATCGCCGTTTATTGCGACATATTCCTTGGTGAGATCGCAGGTCCACACCGTCGCCTTGCCGCGGCCGATGCCGATATCGGCGCGGATGCGGATCTCGTCGCGCTTCATATACGCCGAAGTCGCCTCCTCGGAATAGGCGGCGTCGCGCTCGCCCTGATAGGCCAGGCGGTTGTCGCCGAACCAGATCGACAGAAGGTCGCGGTCGGCCGGTTCGCCGGCCTTGCCGACAGCCATGACGACGCGGCCCCAATTGGCGTCCTCGCCGGCGACTGCCGTCTTGACCAGCGGCGAATTGGCGATCGACAGCGCGATGCGCTTGGCCGAGCGGGCCGATTTGGCTCCGGTGACGGTGACCTCGACCTGCTTGCGGGCGCCCTCGCCGTCGCGCACCACCTGTAGTGCCAGCGATTTCAGCACCTTGCCGAGGGCACGGCGGAACGCGCCGAGGCGCGCATCCTTGGGGTCGGAAATTGCCGGCGCGCCGCGCCTGGCGGCAGCACCCGTGGCGAACATCAGCAGCGTGTCGCTGGTCGAGGTGTCGCTGTCGACGGTAACCGCGTTGAAGGTCTTGGCCGTGCCGCGCGACAGGAGGTCCTGCAGCACCGGTGCTGCGATCGGCGCATCGGTGGCGATGAAGGAAAGCATCGTCGCCATGTCGGGCGCGATCATCCCGGCGCCCTTGGCGATACCGTTGATGGTGACGTCGGCATCGCCGAGCTTGACCGTCGCGGTCGCCAGTTTGGGATAGGTGTCGGTAGTCATGATCGCCTTGGCGGCTTCGGTCCACAATTCCGGCTTGCCGTCCTTGACGAGACCGGCCAGCAGATGGCTGAACTTGCCGGCGTCGAGCGGTTCGCCGATCACGCCAGTCGAGGCCAGGAACACCTCGCCCGCTGTGCAGTCGGCCGCTTTCGCCGCCACCTCGCCCGTGAGTGCCGTCGAGGCGCGGCCTTTCTGGCCGGTAAAGGCATTGGCATTGCCGGAATTGACGACCAGCACGCGTGCTTTGCCAGCCACGAGGTTCTGCCGGCAGAAATCAACTGGCGCCGACGGGCATTTCGACCTGGTGAACACGCCGGCGACGGTGGTGCCGGCGTCGAACACCATGGCCAGCAAGTCGGTGCGGTTCTTGTATTTTATGCCGGCCTCGGCGGTGGCGATGCGCACGCCCTCGATCACCGGCATCTTGGCATATTTCTTCGGCGCGAGCGGCGAAACCTGTGTGGACATGGAAGACCCCGGGCGGGAAAAATCGCGAAATGAACGCCGGTTTGCCCGATAGCACGCGCCGGCGCAAGGCGTTTCACAGCCATTACGGGTGCCGGAAGCCTGACACCGCCTCATGCAGCAAGCAGGCTGTTGCAAATTTGTTGGCGTCGCTGCGACCGATAGCGCTATGATCCTACCCCATGGGCAGGCTTGTGGTCTTGGCACTGGCGTTTCTGGGCTTTCTGCTGCTGCGCGCCGATGCGCAGACGGCGCGGCGCGTGGCGCTTGTGGTCGGCAACGGCAGCTACGCCGAAGCCGGCACGCTGGCCAATCCCGTCAACGATGCGCTCGACATCGCCGACAAGCTGCGCGCCATCGGTTTCGAGGTGATCGAAGGCAACGATCTCGGCAAGCGCGAGCTCGAACGCAAGATCGGCGAATTCTCCGATGCGCTGCAAGGCGCCGGTGCCGGGCTGTTCTACTATGCCGGCCACGGCCTGCAGGTCGACGGGCGCAACTTCATCGTGCCGGTCGACGCCCGGCTGGACATGCCGGTCAAGCTGCAGCTCGAGGCGGTGCCGATCGACGAGGTTCTCGACATCATGGAGCAGCAGACCAAGGTCAGCCTGGTCTTCCTCGATGCCTGCCGCAACAACCCGTTTGCCCGAAGTCTCAGCCGCAGCACCACGACGCGCTCGGCGACGGCTCTCGCCGGTCTTGCCCAGTTCGAGTCGACACGCGGCTCGTTCATCGCCTTCTCGACGGCGCCCGGCGCCGTCGCAATGGACGGGACGGGGCGCAACTCGCCCTTTGCGGCGGCACTTTTGCGGCATATGGCCGAGCCCGGACAGAGCATCAACGACATGATGATCGCGGTGCGCCGCGACGTCGTTTCCGCAACGCGCGAGGCGCAGCGTCCCTGGGAGCAGGGGTCGCTGCTCGAGCGTTTCGAATTCGTTCCGGGCGCAGACACTGCCCAGCAACCGAAACCGGCTGTCAGCCCGGCTCCCGCGTCGCAGGTGGCTGCGCTCGAACGCTCCGTCGGCGACAAGAGCGCCATCGAGCAGTTTCTGCGCGAGGACTATCTGGCGCCTGATGCCAAGAGAATGCGCGAAACCGTCAAGCGGCTCTACGGTGCGTCGGCCATCATCTACGGCACGCGCTACGACAGCGAGGCGATCGTCAAGGTCAAGACCGACTGGTTCGCGCAATGGGCGTCATGGTCGTTCGGTCTCGAGCCCGGCAGCCTTGAGGTGACGCCGCACGGCAAGGACCGTGCCGATGCGGTTTTCGCCATGCGCTACGACTATGTGCCGAAGGACAAATCGGCGCAGCGCCTGACCGGCAAGGCGCGGGTGACGCTGGAACTCGTGCTGGCCGATGGCGCGTGGCGCGTTGCGTCGGAAACGTCGCAAGCGCTGGAATGAACATCAGCGGACCGCTGGGTTGATGAACCCGCGAAACGCCCGCTGCACGCCCGGAATCAGTCCCCAGATCATGATCGAGACCATCAGCGGCGCGATGACCAGCGTACGCTGCCAGATTTGCCATTCCTGCGTCAGCGGAAAAACCACATACAGAATGGCAGTGATCAGCGGATACACGCCGAGCAGCACAAGCAGGGCGAAGCGCAGGCGCGAAAAGCGGGTCACGGCGGTCGAGTTCATCAAACTCTCCTTATCGTTACGGAACGTTCCGTTACATATAAAACGGATCGTTCCGTTTCGTCAAGAGTTGTATATGATGGCTGCTGAAATCGCGGGTAAGGAAGAAAAGATGGGCGAAATCACCGATCCCGGGCGCAAGTCGGCTGGCGCACGGCGCAGCCCGGAAAGCGCCGATGCCATTCTCGATGCCGCCGAGGCGGTACTGGTCGAAGCTGGCTATTCCGGCTTCTCGATCGAGGCGGTGGCGCGCCGCGCACGCGCCGGAAAACCGACGATCTATCGCTGGTGGCCAAGCAAGGCCGCCCTGCTGCTCGACGTTTATCAACGGCAAAAGCGCGTCGACAATCCCGACACCGGGAACCTTGCGGAGGATCTCGTCGGCTTCCTGAAGAGCTTGTTCGCGCATTGGCGCGACACGTCGTCGGGTAGCGTGTTCAGATCGCTGATTGCCGAGGCGCAGTCGGACGAAAAAGCCGCCGCCGCCCTCGCCGAATACGCAAGAGGGCGTCGTGTCCACACCGGCCAGATGGTCGAACGCGCCAAGGCAAGGGGAGAGGTGGCAGCCGACGTCGATGCCACTGTCGTCGCCGACCTGATTGCCTCGTTCGCCTGGACGCATCTTCTGACGAACCGCCTGGACGAGGACGAAGCAACGCTGCGCAGGGCGGTCGGCTATGTCTTGAAAGGCATAGTCGCTGACGATGCCGGCGACGCCACGGCGGTCCGGCGGCGGCGTCGACGCATCATCGCTCGCCCTACCAAATAGAAGCGACAGGGCGGCAGCGCGCCCTGTCGTAGCTCAATCTAGTCTAGCCCTATTTGGCGCTTTCCAGTGCGTCGACCGTCTTCTTCAGGTTCGCATCGGGGATGTCGACCTTGGCGTTGGCGCGCAGCGACTTGACCAGCGCGAAATACTTGTCGCGGATGACCGCCTGGCGCGCCTGGTCCTTGACCTGGTCGAACGCCGGCGGCTGCTTGGTGCGCTTGTCCTCGACCTTGATGACATGCCAGCCGAACTGCGACTGCACCGGCTGGTCGGTATATTTGCCGACCGCCAGCGCAAACACGGCCTTGTCGAATTCCGGCACCATCTGGCCAGGTCCGAACCAGCCGAGATCGCCGCCGCTGGTCTTGCCGCTCGGATCGCTGGTGTGCTCGTTGGCAAGCTTCTGGAAGTCGGCGCCGCCGTCGAGCTGCTTGATGATGGCGTCTGCCTCTTCCTTCGTCTTCACGAGGATGTGACGGGCGTGCACCTCATTGGTGGGCGGCGTGTTGGCGATTTCCTGGTCGTAGCGGGCGCGGACCTCGGCATCGGTAACCTTGTCGACGACGCCCTTCTCGACCATTTCGCCATGCAGCGCGCGCTGCTGCAGGAAGGCCATGCGGCGCTGGAAGTCGGGATCCTTGTCGAGGCCGGTGGTCACCGCCTGGGCCGCCATCACGCGGATTTCGATCGCCGCCGACAGCGCCGCGGCGCGGCGCTGCTCGGGCGGAAGCTGCGCGAATTGCTGCGACAGCTCGCCCTCGGCAAGCCCAAGGTCTGCCTCGGTCAGCGTCTGGCCGTTGATGGTGGCGACCACGGCGTTCGGATCGACCGGCTTGGCCGCCGGAGCGGGTGCTGCCGGCTGGGCAGGGGCGGCCTCCTGTGCCATCAGCGGCGACAGCGAGAGGGCCGATAGCCCGAATGCCAGACCAAGGCTGGCGAGCGACGCGCGGCGGAACAATACTGACATTACGATTATCTCCAAAGCGGGGTAGCTAGAGCGGAATGGCTTCCAGACCAGCAAGATTGTGGCGGAATTTGGCGCGGTCGACAGGGCGAGCGCGGCGTTGACATCGAATGAGCCCCCTCTTATCTGTCCAACGACTTTGCGTCCAGAACCGTTTTCCGGGCGCTTTTTGCGTTTGTCCGCGTTCACGTGGAGTTGATGGGGCCAGCCGGCGCCTGTCGCAACGACTTGGAATGCTATCGAAAGGGCCATTGGATGGTCAGTCTCGGCGGTCTCGCCCGTAAGGTTTTCGGCTCCTCCAACGATCGTCGGGTCAAATCGACCCGGCCGCGCGTCGAGGCGATCAATGCCATGGAAAACGAGATGCGGGCGCTTTCCGACGCCGAGCTTCAGGCCCGCACGGACAAATTCCGCCAGGACATCGCCAACGGCGCCAGTCTCGACGACCTCCTGGTGCCGGCCTTCGCCACCGTGCGTGAGGCCGCCCGCCGCGTGCTCGGCATGCGGCCGTTCGACGTGCAGCTGATCGGCGGCATGGTGCTGCACAATGGCGGCATCGCCGAGATGCGCACCGGCGAAGGCAAGACGCTGGTGGCGACGCTGCCGGTCTACCTCAACGCGCTCGCCGGCAATGGCGTCCATGTCGTCACCGTCAACGACTATCTGGCCACGCGCGACTCCGAATGGATGGGCCGCGTCTACAAATTCCTCGGCCTTAAGGTCGGCGTCATCGTCCACGGCCTGTCCGACGAGGAGCGCCGCGTCGCCTACGCCGCCGATGTCACCTACGCCACCAACAACGAGCTCGGCTTCGACTATCTGCGCGACAACATGAAATACGAGCGCGCCCAGATGGTGCAGCGCGGTCACAGCTACGCCATCGTCGACGAGGTCGATTCCATCCTGGTCGACGAAGCGCGCACGCCGCTGATCATTTCCGGTCCGCTCGAGGACCGTTCGGAAATGTACAACACCATCGACACCTTCATCATCCAGCTGCAGCCGCAGGACTACGAGATCGACGAGAAGCAGAAGACCTCGATCTTCACCGAGGAAGGCACCGAGAAGCTGGAGAACATGCTGCGCGATGCGGGTCTGCTCAAGGGCGAGTCGCTCTACGACGTCGAGAACGTCGCCATCGTCCACCACGTCAACAACGCGCTGAAGGCGCACCGGCTGTTCCAGCGGGACAAGGACTACATCGTACGCAACGGCGAGATCGTCATCATCGACGAGTTCACCGGCCGCATGATGCCCGGCCGCCGCTATTCGGAAGGCCTCCACCAGGCGCTCGAAGCCAAGGAGCATGTGGCGATCCAGCCGGAGAACCAGACGCTCGCCTCGGTCACCTTCCAGAACTATTTCCGCCTCTACAAGAAGCTCGCCGGCATGACCGGCACGGCGCTGACCGAGGCCGAGGAATTCGCCAACATCTACAATCTCGACGTCACCGAGATCCCGACCAACCTGCCGGTCATCCGCATTGACGAAGACGACGAGGTCTACCGGACGGTCGAGGAGAAATACAAGGCGATCGTCAAGGAAATCAAGGAAGCCCGCGCCAAGGGCCAGCCGACGCTGGTCGGCACGACTTCCATCGAGAAGTCCGAGCAGCTGGCCGAACGCCTGCGCAAGGAAGGTTTTAAGGATTTCGAGGTGCTGAACGCCCGCCACCACGAGCGCGAGGCGGCGATCGTCGCCCAGGCCGGCAAGCCCGGCGCCATCACCATTGCCACCAACATGGCCGGCCGCGGCACCGACATCCAGCTCGGCGGCAATGCCGACATGCGCATCGCCGAGGAGCTTGGCGACATGCCAGCCGGCCCCGAGCGCGAGGCCAGGGAAAAGGAAATCCGCGACGACATCGCCCGGCTGAAGGAAAAGGCCCTCGCCGCCGGCGGCCTCTACGTGCTGGCCACCGAACGCCATGAATCGCGCCGCATCGACAACCAGTTGCGCGGCCGCTCGGGCCGCCAGGGCGATCCCGGCCGGTCGAAATTCTTCCTGTCGCTGCAGGACGACCTGATGCGCATCTTCGGTTCCGAGCGCATGGACGGCATGCTGCAGAAGCTCGGCCTCAAGGAAGACGAGGCGATCATCCATCCGTGGATCAACAAGGCGCTGGAAAAGGCGCAGAAGAAGGTCGAGGCGCGCAACTTCGACATCCGCAAGAACCTCTTGAAATACGATGACGTCTCGAACGACCAGCGCAAGGTGGTGTTCGAGCAGCGCATCGAGCTGATGGACGGCGAGGGCCTGTCCGAGACCATCACCGAGATGCGCGAAGGCGTCATCGAGGAGATCGTCGCCAAGAACATTCCCGAAAATGCCTATGCCGAGCAGTGGAACGTCGCCGGCCTCAAGGCCGAGATCGCCGAATTCCTCAACCTCGATTTGCCGGTCGAGGACTGGGTCAAGGAAGAGGGCATCGCCGAGGACGACATCCGCGAGCGCGTCAGCCAGGCAGCCGAGGCCGCCGCCAAGGAGCGCGCCGAGCGTTTCGGCCCCGACGTGATGACCTATGTCGAGCGCTCGGTGGTGCTGCAGACGCTCGACCATCTGTGGCGCGAGCACATCGTCAATCTCGACCATCTGCGCTCGGTCGTCGGCTTCCGCGGCTATGCGCAGCGCGATCCGCTGCAGGAGTACAAGGGCGAAGCGTTCGAGCTGTTCCAGGCGATGCTGGGCAATCTGCGCCAGGCCGTCACCGCGCAATTGATGCGCGTCGAACTGGTCCGCCAGGCGGCGGAAGCGCCGCCGCCCGAGGCCCCCGACATGTTCGGCAGCCACATCGACGGCTTCACCGGCGAGGACGATTTCGAAGGCGGCGAGACGGCCGTGCTGGTCCGCCAGGAGACCAACGCCATCGTCGCCCCCGAAGACCGTGACCCGAAGAACCCGGCGACCTGGGGCAAGGTCGGCCGCAACGAGGCTTGCCCGTGCGGGTCAGGGAAAAAATACAAGCATTGTCATGGGGCGTTTGCGTAAGGCACTGCTTTCCTTCGCCCCGTTCACGGGGAGAAGGTGCCCGAAGGGCGGATGAGGGGCAGCGCCGGCGCTTGCGACTAGCCGATCTCCCCACCTGAGGGGGAGATGGCCGGCAGGCCAGAGGGGGGGCGCTGTCCCGCCGGCCTTTGATTTATTCGCTTCTCAAATCAACCCCGAATCGCGCGCCGCGGCGGTGGCTTCGCCGCGCGAAACCGCGTCCAGCTTGCCCAGAACCGCCGAGACGTGGTGATCGACCGTCTTCGGCGAGATGGTCAGCTGCTCGGCGATCCGCTTGTTGGAGAAGCCGCGCTCGATCAGTTGCAGCACCTCCATCTGGCGCTGGGTCAGGCCGGCGCGATTGGCGCGCGTAGTTCGGCGCGGCCCCCTTGCGATGCCGTTGACGCCGTTGCGGCGCATGATATCGCGCAGGTGAAGGGCGACGGGCCGGGCGCCGAGGCTTTCGAAAATCTCCAGCGCCAGACGCTGCGCGGTCTCGTTACCCTGCGCCAGCGCAAGCCCGCGTTCGTAGGGCGCGTTTATCTCGGCCCATAGTTCTGCCGCCGCCCGCCAGTCGCCGGCGAGCAGCAGCCGGTAGGGCGCAGCCATGCCGATGGTGTCGCCTGGATCCATGTCCGGCGCCAGCTTCTGCCGCCACGTCGCCAGCTCGCCGAAACCCGCCCGCGTCGTCGACAAGCTCTCAGCCAGTGCGATCAGGCCGAGCGCCTCATCCTTGTCAGCCTGGCCGAGCCACGCCCGTTCGGCCATCAGCGCCGCATAGGGCGCCAGCCGCTGCAATTCCAATCCCTTGTCCAGGAACTGCGTCATTTCGGCAAAAAGCGGCTCGGCGGACGGGTCGCCGCGCCGTATCCGCAGCTTTGCCAGGGCGACCACGGCGGGATAGCGGACCAGCATCGTCGCCTGGTCGTTGGCGATCACCTCGAGTGCCTCGCCGGCAGCCTCTTCCCATTGCCCCTGGCGCAGCAGCAACTGGGCCAGCACGCCGCGCATATAGTCGCGCCAGGTGACGAGATCGTTTTCGACGCAATAGTTGATGCCGCGATCGAGGAACGACCGCGCCTCAGCGAAGCCGAGCTGGTTCATCTCGCTGCAGGCGCTGTTGGTGAAGGCGCGCGCCGCATGTTCCTGAAAATTCTGCTCCAGCGCGATCTCCAGGCTGCGAGCAAGGTGCAGCCGTCCGTTTGCCAGATCCAGCCACTGCTCGGCGCTGCCGACATTGTTGAGCGCGTGGCAGACGATGTCGGGCCGGTTCAGTTGTTCGGCGAGCGCAATCGCCTTGTTGCCGAGCCGCAGCGTGTCGTCGAGCCTTTCGGCCAGCATCGCCAGTTGCGAGAGGTTGGAATAGGCCATGGCGAGCTCCGGCCCGGCCGGCGCGGTCTCCAGCAGCTGAACCGCCTGCTCGCCAAGGGCATCGGCAGCCATGCGGTCGCCAAGCAGGTAAGCAAGGCGCGACAGCCACCTGAGGCAATCCCCTTCCTTCGCCGTGTTCCCCTGGGCCTGATGCAGCCGGCGCGCCTGGTCCTGCGCGGCGATGGCCTCGTCGATCTTGCCGATGAGGTGGCACTCGAAGGCATATTTCTCATGGAGCGCCGTGCGCTCCTCCACCGGCAGGCCGTCGGCCTGCCGCAACACGGCTTCATAGAAGCCGGCCGCATCGCGATGGGCGCCGACGCGGGAGGCCTCGCGCGCCGCAACCGGGGCCAGCTCGCGCACTGCCTGCAGATTGTGCGCCTCCACCGCGTGATGCACCAGGCGGCCGGTGGAAACCTCACTGTTTTCGAGCAGGGCGGCCAGGGCGCGCTGGTTGAACTGCCGCCGGTGGCTCGTCGTCAGCATCGCCTCGATGGCGCGGCGGGCGATCTCGTGCCGGAACGCATAGCCATCGCCCAGATCCTCCAGCAAGCCGTTGGCGACGCATTCGGCAAGCTGGCCGGCGCTGGCGACGCCGCATAGGCCCCGCAACGCCCAGGCATCGGCCCGCCGCGGGAACACCGACACCGCGTCGAGCATCGCGCGGGCGCCGGCCGACAGGCGCTCGGCGCGCGCCAGAACCGCGTCGCGCACGCTTGCCGGCAGCGCCGTTTTTTCCTCGCATCCGCTGCACAACAGTTCGGTGACGAAAAAGGCGTTGCCCGCCGTCGCCCGGTAGATGGCGTCGCCATCACGCCCCGCCGCCTCGGCCAGCGACAGCACCGCCGACTCGCTGAGCAGCGGCACGTCGATGCGCGCGACGCTGCCTGCCGGTATCTCGCCGAGCGCGCGGCGCACCCGCATCTGTCCCTCGCTGCGATCGGTGCGCGCCGTCAGCAGCAGCAAGAGATGCCTGTTGGCAATGCGCCGGCCGAGAAAGCGGACGAAATCGAGCGTCGCATCATCGGCCCAGTGCAAGTCCTCGATCACCAGCAGGGTCGGCTGCGCCTTTGTCTCGAAGATGTCGAGCGCATCCGAAAACAGCGGCAGCCTCTGTCCCTGCCGATGATCGATCGCCTGCGGCAGCGCCCATTGCGCGTCCCGCGCCAGATCGTAAAGCGGCCCGAGCGGATCGGGTATCGACAGATCCTCGCAGGCGCTGCGGAATATGCGCGTGGCTTGCGCAGTCCGGTCGATGAAGGCCTCGACAAGCGCGGTCTTGCCGGCCCCGGCCTCGCCAGCAAGCACCGCGACGCAGCCACGGCCGCGCCCGGCATCGGCCAGCAGCCCGTCGAGTCGCTCCAGCTGTTTCTGCCGTTCCAGAAGCATCATTCGCTCACGCAGATCGAGTTCGCCGAAAAGGCGGACCCGCGATGGACCCGCCAACATATCCCCCGCTCATAACGCTGCCAACATAGGGAATCGTCCCGCCAAAAATGGGGAAAGGCTCCGATGTGCGCTCTTGCCGGGCGTGATCAATGTCGAGCCGCGCTCAAACCGGGCGTGACCCACTGGAGAAAGGAAGGCTTCCATGCCTCGCTATCTGATTGAACGCACATTCCCGGACGGCCTCAACGTGCCGATGAACGAAGCCGGCGCCGACGCGCTGGGCGGTGTCGTCATGCGCAATGCCGAAAAGGGCGTTACCTGGCTGCAGTCCTACGTGTCGCCGGACAAGAAGCGCAGCTTCTGCATCTACGACGCGCCCTCGCCCGAGGCGATCCGCAGCACCGCCCAGAAGAATTCGCTGCCTGTCGACAAGATCACGGAGGTGCGGGTTCTTGACCCCTACTTTTACCGTTGATGGCAGGCAAACCCCAAGTGGCGGACAAAAGGATGAGTATCAAACTGCCATTCGCGGCAATTGCGACATGCCTGATGGCATGCCGGTCGGCGAACCGGCGCCTGTCGTGGGAAACCCCGGCGGTTCCCTGCTTGGCCGTCTATGGCGGATCGCGGCGGCGCTGCCTTCGCGTCTGCTGGGCAGGCGGCGCCGGCTGCCCCCGCAAGACGATTATCTGAGGCAGGACATCGGACTGCCCGAACGCGAGCAGCGGCGCGAATACTGGGAATATTATTGGTGGGACTATTAGTACGCCGCGCCGTTTGGACGGGCTGAGACAAGCCGTGCAACCGGCCGCATCATTGCGGCCGACATGAAAACAGGACGAGCGACCTGTTTCGCAAAGTTCCAACGGACGCCGCAGCGTTGAGCAGACCCGATCGGTGCGCGTCCTCAAACAACCGGAGAGAACATGAACATCAATCTTTGCACCGGGCGCCTTGCCGCCCTGGCCATCCTGTCGATCGCCGCCACCGCTGCCCAGGCAAAGGACGGCAATCCGCTGGCCGACAAGGTACGCGCCGCCAACAGCCGCTTCGAGAATGTGGCGGCGGCGACCGCTGAGGGCTACGCGCCAATCCCCTGCGCCAGCGGCATCACCGGCGGCGCCATGGGCATCCATTACGTCAATCCCGGCTACCTCAAGGACGACGCTGTCGATGTCGCCAAGCCGGAAGCGGTGATGTACGAGCCGATGGCCGACGGCACGCTAAAACTGATCGCGGTCGAATACATCACCTCGAAAGGCCCGGCCTCGCTCGATGGACATCTGTTCAACTTCAACAGCGCGCCCAATCGCTATGGCCTCGGTCCGTTCTACGAGCTGCATGTCTGGGCCTGGAAGGGCAACCCGACCGGCGCCTTCGCCGACATGAACCCGAATGTTTCATGTGATGCGATGAAGGGGACGTAGGCGGGGCTCTTCCTTCTCCCCGTTCTACGGGGAGAAGGTGCCCGACGGGCGGATGACGGGCAGCACCGGCGTTGGCCAATCTCCCCACCTGAGGGGGGCGGCTGGCCGGAGGGTTTTTTGGCCAAGCGGATCTCACGCACCAGCTTCAACCGTTATAGATCACACCGATTATTCGGCGCACGTGTTGCACTTGTGGGACGCCAGGTTGCGCCTTTCCTACAGATAGGACTTCCGATGAACCAAGACCGCCTATGCTCTCGAATTGACGCAGATGAGCGAGATTTCCGGGGAGAGCGGACCCTATCCGCTTGAATATACCGGCTCCGCTATCGAGAGCCAGCGCAACCAACGTTCCCTCATGGTGCCCAATTTCGGCAAGACTGATTGAAGGCCCTCCGAGCACTATCTGCTTTGGAAGAGCAAGCGGCACAGCGCTCTCATCTACAACGCGAAACCCGACCTCAACGCGAGCCAGAACTTTAGATGCATCAACGAGAACGGCCTCATCCTGCCCTTGATCTACTTTGATGTCGTGATCGAACAAAACACCCGCAACCTGATGGACGGAAACTTCTGCTTCAGGAAAAAATACTGTGTAAGGACTTCTTGCGCTAGGATCCGGAACTTCCGCTGTTAACCCAATAAAGTCCGAGCCCTTCGAGCGAAGGAACCGGCGCGCGAAGATCGACTGACCGTGACGCGCGATGACGAGACGGCGGTCGAGGACCGGACCGGGCTGCGCTTCGACAATTGCTAGAGATCCTTGGGGAGCCGCAAAGCCAAAATTATGGCGACGTAGATAGAATACAGCCTTTCCAACCAATAGCTTAGGATCGAACGGTTCTGTGGCCTCTTGCGAACCCATGGCGGGAGAGTGTTGGGTAAATGCCGCAAGATCAGGGTAGACTATCAGGTTAAGTGACGGCGGCGTCATCGGATCTAAGGCCGGCGGCACGTCAACTGCCCCAGTGGGGGTTGGTGAAATGGCCGCGCGGCGCTTCCATCGATCGCATTCCTCGTACATTCGCCCGGTAAGCACAACGAGTTGCCCAAGATCATCGGCACATTGCGCAACCTCCCCCGGACGAATTTCCTGACGATTCCCATGATGCGCTTTGTTCATCAATTGCAGCACGAGCGAGCCTTCGGCCAACGCTGGGTGCGAGATGAAGTCTGAAAACACCTGCATCGCAAACATCCCTTGCGGACCGGCTTTTATGCAAGATCGCAGGCGATCTGCAAAGGTTCTCAATGTTGGATCGGGATTTGCTTTTGCCCAAACCAAATGAGCGGGATCATCGAACACATCACCCAACGCTGCTTCAAAGAAAACTCTGCAACCGTCCGCATAAGATCGAGCAGGCTCTTCAGCATTTCGGTCTCTATCATACAATTCCTTGCGAGCCTCGATCTCTGCCTGATGGGGTGTTGTTCTAACTACAGGTTGGTTCAGCGTAGCCGGATGAACGGCAAGGTGTTCCACAGCGGGACGAACCGGCAGCCGGGCAACCACGCCGGCAAAGCGCCTATCGTAAGACGTAACAATTAGCTGTGCGCCTAGCTCGATAAGGGTTCCAAAGGAGTTGGCTAGCTGTTGCCGATTTTCATCATCGAGCAATTCCTGCGGATCATCGAGCAAAAGGGTCTTAAGACCCCCACGGGTTTTCAGCACATGCTCCCAAAAGGCAAAGAAGAAACCAACCAAACTAGCCCGCAGCGCCGACGCATTTGTCACGTGCTGTGCAGGCGCAGACACACCACCTGCACGAACAACAAGATCGAGTTTGCCCTTCCGTCCCATAGAAGCGTCGACCAACTCGTGTGCGGTGCTGGGGAACGTGCTGACATAAATTCGCGACCGCCATAGCGCTGCTTCGGTGCGGAGGGTCTTACGCAGTTGATCGACTTGCCGATCCGCCAACTCGCCTAACTTTGAAAGATTTACGAGCGCGGTGCCCGCGGTTTCGTACTCGGCGATCCGTTTTTCGGCAGCACGCCGAAGTTTGATTTCATCTTTCAAACGAGTGCACTTTGCTAGGGCCTTGGTAATTGGCTCCGCGCCTTTCACAGTGACATCAAGCTCTAAGAGCTTGCCCATGAGTGTGACCTTTTCTGGAAGCTCACCCGTTTTGCGCCTACGACCAACGACGTTTTCAAAGACTTGACGTGCGAAGACCTCGTTTTCTTGTCGCCATCGGGCAAAACGCAATGCCAAGTCGAGACGCTTCAATCCCTCCGTGAGGGCCGCACAAGTCGCAGGAAGCGAGATCGGGGTAGCGGCAGGGAGGTCGGGGCTCTGTTTGACGACTTCGTCAAAGGCTTTGGCCGTCTCACTTTTGAGAGCGACCAATTCGCCTCCGAACGCGTCAAGAGCGAAAAGTTCATCGACCAGAGCCTTGCGTATGAGGTCGATGGGATGAGTCGGCAGATCGCGTTTGAGTTCAGCTTGCAATGCTTCGGGTAGAACGCTGTTAAGTTCACCTAGAGCGATCTGTGACCAGCGATTTAGGGTTTGGGCAATCAGCGAGGCGTCCAGGCTAGCCTCGTGAATATGCGTCTTTACAAGCCGGCCACTGACGGGGTCCTGGGCTTCGACCAGAGAGCCGCCACACACAACGCACTGATCTTCAGTGCGAACAGCGTCGGGATGTTCTTCGATCCAAGTAGCCACATGAGCGTAAAGGCGCGAACGAGCCGCAGACGATGGATCTCGCGCCAAAGCGTCGAGTAACTTTGCCTCACGTACTATCTCGGCAATTTTGGTCTCGGCGGTGCTTAGCTGCTCCGACGAGAGTTCGCGAAAACCCCGCAACCTTGCCATCGAGGGAAGTCGTTGGGGCTGACCTACTTCGTTGAGTGCGGGCGCAATCGAAGTCTCAAGATCGGCGCTCCGTTTGGGGTCAACGGGATCGAACCCTTCACCAAGGATATCGCGAACGGACTCATAGGCTGTCGCCTTTGTGGCTTCAAAATACCCGGTGATTTCGTCAAGGGTTTCTTCAGCAGTCGCATCACTAGAAGGTTCCGGCATCGCCTTTGGCGGCACGAGCGCCGGATAGGGCTTTAGCTCCGCAGTAAAGTCGTCCCGCGCAGTTCTGTAAATCCGATCAATTCCCTCCAGTTCCTTAGTTTTGGCCTTAATAAACTCCTTTATCTTGTTCTTGGCGCGCAGAGCGTGCCCGGCGAGGTCTACCAGCGCCGATAGGCCCGTTAACTCGGCGACGGCCCGGCCTAGTTCGGATTCACTTCCAACTTTGATGAGTGGGAGAAGGCCTGGCATAACTGTCCCGATCCGCACGGCTATCGGATCAATGGCGAGGCCAGCTAGCTCCGGCGGAATCTCCTCAAGGACACCTCGCGCGGTTCGCCTCTGAATGCGGCGGACAGGGGGCAATATTTCCCCTTCTTCGTCAGCAAAGGTCAACTCAACCCATGTGTCAGCTGGAACCCACCCCTGATCAGGCCGAAATTGAGAAACATCTGGCATGGGGGTAACTGGGGAGAGCCGGTGCGCCGTTTCACCGTCCTCTCCATCTGCATTTGCTATCCAGCAATCGAAGTCTACATCCGCCCTTTCTGGCTCGCGCTGTGGGCGAAGGATCTCACCTGTTAGACCCCAAATAATGGCATTTGCTAGCGAGGTCTTTCCGGAGCCGTTGCGGCCCTCGAACAGGGTCACCGGCGCTGTAAATTCATGAACATAGTTTTGCGGAGGCGCGCCAGGAGTTCCAAATTTGTGAAGCCCCGCAAACCTATGAGCTTCGAGCTTTACCAACGTCAGACGCCTATTGTTGGTATTAGCCGCGCGCGCCGGAATTGCCGCCACTTCTGGCGGCTCAGCGAGAATTGCATCCACCAATTGTTCAGCGTGCGCAGCACTTACGTTGGCTATCCAATTTGCCGCGCCTCGCGTCCGGTACCATTGTAGAGCGCTGCGTGCCCGGTTATCGGCCAACGCAAATAATACGTCACCGTCAATAGCAACCGCCCGATCACTAACCAGATCTGTCAACAGAGACTCTAGGGTATGGAGGTGGAGCAGTTGCGGCGTAAATTCAATCATTTCCCCGCCAAATATTTTTTCGCGAATGTTGTTCGATCTAGACATCTGGCAGTCGGGTGAACTAAGCGGATGAGCTCAACTGATTTTTTCAGAAAAACGTCGCACAATCCAAAATTGGGCAATGAACTTTGTCCCCTAAAGCAAAATTTGTCTATACCTTTGCGACTCCCTACCTTCGTTAGTAAGCTTTATTTTGAGAACGTCTGCAACAACGGTAGGGCAAGGCAAATTTTCGAAAGCCAGCGCCGCCCCTCATCCGCCTGCCGGCACCTTCTCCCCGTATAGAGACGGGGCGAAGGGAACTCCCCACCCAACCGTTTCTTAATGTGTCTCCGCTACACCCAACCCCTGTAAATTGGCGGAAAACGGAGTGTGATCGGGGTGCGCTTTTCCGCGGCGACGACAGCCGGGCGGTTCCTGCCGCAGCGCCTTGCGCTGCGCATCAGGCCGCTGCTTGGCCTGATCGATGCCGTCCTGTTCAGCGCCGGCGCGCGCGGCGAGGCCGGCCGCATGTCGCTGATCGCCTTTTCGGTCCGCATCGTCAGCGCCGTCATCGCCTTCGTCAGCCAGGTCCTGATGGCGCGCTGGATGGGCTCGTTCGAATACGGCATTTTCGTCCTCGTGTGGGTGACGATGGTCATCGTCGGCAATCTCGCCTGCCTCGGCTTCCACACCTCGATCATCCGCTTCATTCCCGAATATCGCGAGCGCGGCATGATGGCCGAACTGCGCGGCATCGTGCGGGCCAGCCGGCTGTTCGTGCTGATTGCCTCCACCGTGATCGCCGGCCTCGGCGCGCTCGGCGTCTGGCTGCTGTCGGCCTATATCGAAAACTACTATGTCGTGCCGTTCATCCTCGGCATCATCTGCCTGCCGATGATCGCCATGTCCGACCTGCTGCAAGGGCTGGCGCGGGCCAATTCCTGGGCGCTGTTTGCGCTGTCGCCGACATTCCTGGTGCGGCCGCTGCTGATCCTGGCGTTCATGGCGCTGATGCTCCTGGCGGGCTATGCGCCCGACGCCAGAACGGCGATCTTCGCCGCGATCACCGCCACCTATGCCACCACGCTCGGCCAGCTTATCGGCGTGACGTCGCGCATCGACAAAAGGATCCCGGCCGGACCGATGAAATTGCATTTCGGCCAATGGTTCATCGTCTCGCTGCCGATCTTCCTGGTCGAGAGCTTCTTCTTCCTGCTCACCAACGCCGACGTGCTGATGGTCGGCGCCTATCTCGATCCCAACGACGTCGCCGTCTATTTCGCCACGGTCAAGACGCTGGCACTGGTGCATTTCGTCTATTTCGCCGTCAAGGCCGGCGTTGCCCAGCGCTATGCCCAGTTCACCCATGGCGAGCCGCAAAAGCTCGCCGCCTTTGCCCGCGAAACCGTGTCGTGGACCTTCTGGCCGTCGCTGGTCATGGCGCTGCTGGTGCTGGCCCTGGGCGAGCCGATGCTGACCCTGTTCGGCCCCGAATTTTCCGCCGGTTATCCGCTGCTGTTCCTGCTGGTGTTCGGCGTCGTCGCGCGGGCCGCCGTCGGCCCTTGCGAAAGCCTGCTCACCATGAGCGGCAACCAGAATATCTGTGCCGCCGTCTATGCCATGACGCTGGCCTTCAACATCGCGCTTAGCGTCGTGCTGATCCCGCTCTTCGGCCTGTGGGGCGCGGCGATGGCCACCGTCTTCGCCATGATCTTCGAGGCCGGCGCGCTGTCCTTTACGGTCTGGCGCAAGCTCGGCATCGCCATGGTCATTTTCGTTCCCGCCAAAGGAGCCGCCTGATGGCTGCCGTCCCCTTGCTCGAGGAAACCAGCGGCGGCCCGGCCGGCGCCATGGTGTCCGGCCTTGCCGGGCTTGCCCGCGAAGCCGATCCCGCCCATGTCGAGATCCTCGCCAACAACCGGCCCGAGCGCAAGCTTGCCATCTATCCGGCCTCCGCCGGCTTCGACCTGGTCGAGGAGCTCGACTATCTCTGTACCCGCACGATCGAGCCCAACGTCTTCTTCAATCCGCGCTTCCTGGCGCCGGCCATGCCCAGGCTCGAGGACCGTGAGGTGCGGCTGGCCGTCATCCGCGACGGCGACCAGTATCGCAACCGGCTGCGCCTGCTGGTGCCGTTCTCGGTCGAGCGGCCGGCGGTGCCGCTCGGAGTTCCCGTCATGCGCACCTGGTCGAGCCCGTTCGGCCCGATCGGCACGCCGCTGGTCGACCGCGACGATCCGATCGGCGTGATCGAGGATTTCTTCTCGATGCTGTCCAGGCCGCATCTCAAACTGCCGAAAGTCTTCGTGCTGCCCGACATAAGGCTGGATGGCCCGGTGGCGAGCCTGCTCGCCAGCGTCGCCGAAACGCGCGGCCTGACGCTGGTCACCACCGGCAAGGCCGAGCGCCCGGTGCTCGAAAGCGAGCTCAATGGCGAGGAATATCTGAAAGCTTCGCTGCGCGCGCACCATTATCGCGAGTTCCGCCGCCTGAAGCGCCGCCTTGCCGACCTCGGCCGGCTGGAGCATGTCGTGGCGCGCGGGCCGGACGAGATCCGCCATGCCATCGAGAATTTCCTGACACTGGAGGCCGCCGGCTGGAAAGGCCGCGAGCGCACCGCCATGGCCATCGACCGCTACCGCGCCGCCTTCGCCCGCGAAGCGGTGCACCGGCTGGCCGAACAGGATCTTTGCCGCATCCATTCGCTGACGCTCGACGGCCGCACCATCGCCTGCCTGGTCGTCTTCGTCGAGGCCGGCGTCGCCTACACCTGGAAGACCGCCTATGACGAGACGCTCGCTGCCTATTCGCCGGGCACGCTGCTGATGATCGAGGTGACCAGGCAGCATCTCGACGACCCCAACATCATGATGACCGATTCCTGCGCGGTGCCCGACCATCCGGTGATGAGCCGGCTGTGGAGCGAACGCAAGCCGATGGGCACGCTGGTGATCGGGCTGACGCCGGACGCCGACCGCCCCGCCCGCCAGGCGGCGTCGCAGCTTCACCTCTACCGCGAAACCCGCAACATGGCGCGCCTGCTGCGCAACCGGATGAGGAGCCTGCTGCGCCGGCGCTAGTGCATGGGGTCCAAAGTGGGCCCGACCGTCCGTCTCCGCACCGTCGGCTCTCTCGGGCCTAGGTCGTCAGGGTTAATTCTCCCGATCAGCGGAAAGGATTAGCATCGACGCAGTCCCAACCGGGATGAGGCGATCAATTACGGCCGCGCGTCCAGCATCACTGCCGCCTCGGTCCTGCACGGCCAGAAGAAAAAAATCTGGGAGGAATGCATGATGAAAACAACTCACCTCAGGCGTGTCGGTATCCTCACCTTGGCAGGTCTCGTTGGCGCGTGTCTGAACGCCGCCACGCCTCGGGCGGCCGAACCCGACAAAGCCGAGATCGATGCCCTGCGTAAATCGCTGTCCAGGTATGAAGACTACAAGGTTGCCATTCGCGAGCTTTATCTATCGACGGTAGGATGCGTCTTCTACAGCGGTGAAAAGGTAGAGGGGGCGATGGACTACCCGAAGGGCGCGATGGGCATCCATTTCGTCAACGTCACGACTGTCGGCCCGACCGCGGATCCGACGCGCCCCAATGTGCTGATCTATGAGCCGGTCGGCGGCGAATTGCGCCTGGTCGGCGCGGAATGGCTCGTGCCCTTGACGCCCGACACCAAGGAGCCGCCGAAGCTCTTCGGCCAGACATTCCAGGGGCCGATGGAGGGGCATTATCCGCTCATCCCGAAGGAGTTCCACCACTACGACCTTCACGCCTGGCTGTTCAAGGACAACCCGCTCGGAATGTTCAGCCCGACGAACCCGGACGTGAAATGCGACAATTATGCGTTCCCGATGCCGGAGCAGCCCACCAAGATGGTGCCGGGGCCGATGTGAGCGACCTCGTTACCGCCTGAGGCTGTCGGAGGGACCGGCCGCGGCCTCAATAGCAGTTATCCCAGGAGGGCTCCTGGGATAACGCCAGCCGAGCTCGCTTGAGCGGCCGGATATGGCCTATCCTAACTTTATCCGGCGGTTAGCCAGGACGCTCGTTGCTCTCGGTCGATTCCCGAAAGCCATGTCATTGGACCTGGCCGCAGCCTCGCTCCGATCGCCGTCGCGAAGCGAAAGGACATCGCTCTGGCCAACGCTGTCGGCAGGTCGTCACGAAGCGGACGCGGTGACTTTGGGGCGTCCGAACTCGACGTCCCAGCTGCGCTCCTGGGGTGCGGCTTCGCCATTCAGGCCGAGTTTGGGGAAAAGCAATTCAGCGACGTTGAACGCCTCTTCCAGATGCGGATAGCCGGACGCGATGATGGTTTCGATGCCGATCTCCTGATACTCGCGAATGCGCGCGGCAACATTGTCGGGATTGCCGACCAGGGCCGTTCCCGCACCGCCACGCACCAGCCCCGGTCCCGCCCACAGGTTCGGGCCGACGATCAGCCGGTCGCGGCGGCCCTGATGCAGCGCCGACATGCGCTTTTGGCCGACGGATTCCGAAATATGGACAAATCCCTTCTGGGCTTCGGCGATCAGGTCGTCGGTGACGTGGCTGATCAGCCGGTCGGCCGCCGCCCACGCCTCATCCTCCGTTTCGCGTACGATCAGGTGAATGCGAAGGCCGAAGCGGATCGTTCGGCCTTGCGCCGCTGCTGCCTGTCTGACGCGGCCGATCTTTTCGGCAAGCTGGTCCACCGGTTCACCCCAGCTCAGATAGGTGTCCACGTGCTTGGCGGCGATCGCGATGCCGGCATCCGAAGAGCCTCCGAACCAGAGTGGCGGATGCGGCCGCTGAACCGGCGGGAAGGAAATGTCGATGCCGTGGGCGGAAAGATATTTGCCGTCGAAATCCGCCGGCTCACCCGAAAGGATCC
Organism: Mesorhizobium sp. M1006; assembly: GCF_040318825.1. NCBI lineage: Bacteria > Pseudomonadati > Pseudomonadota > Alphaproteobacteria > Hyphomicrobiales > Phyllobacteriaceae > Mesorhizobium > Mesorhizobium sp. M1006. Next base: position 128,614 of record NZ_JAMYMZ010000012.1, on the reverse strand, counting down.
GCCGCCAGATCGTCAGGAACTCGTCGGTCTGTGCATAGCGCTCGTCATGACTGAGCTTGTTGCCGTCGCCGGCGAGATCGGCCGGGTCGGCTCCAGTGACGACATTGAGCAGGACACGACCACCGGAAATGCGGTCCAGAGTGGCCGCATGACGCGCAAACAGCGCCGGTGTTCCGCTGCCCGGCCGAAGTGCCACGAGGAACCTCAGCCGTTCGGTGAGCGGGATCAGCCCGGCCGCCACGATCCAGGCGTCTTCGCAACGCGTTCCTGTCGGCAGGAGCACGCCCTTGAAGCCAAGCCGGTCCGCAGCCTGGGCGATCTCCCTGAGATAGCCGAAGGTTGCCGGGCGGTGCCGCTCGTCCGTGCCGAGATACGGTCCATCGCCATGGGTCGGCAGATACCAGTAGAGGTCGAGCGGACGGGTGTTGCTGGACATCGGATTGTTTCCTTCAGCGATTGCGGAATGTCTAGGCAAGCGTCAGATCTTGCCCTTCCAGGGGATGAGGCGATGCTCCAGCCAGCGCATGCCGCTGGTAAAGGCGAAGGCAAGGATGGCGATGACGATGAGGCCGACGAAGACGACGTCGGTGGCGAGGAAATTGGCCGCCGACATGATCATGTAGCCGAGGCCCGACTGGGCCGCGATCAGCTCGGCCGCTACCAGCGTGGACAATCCGGCGCCGATGGCAATCTTCAGGCCGGTCATGATTTCCGGCAACGCGGACGGCAGGATGATGCTGGTGAAAAGTTGCAGCCGGCTCGCACCGAGCGACAGCGCGGCATTGATGCGTTCGGCCGGCACCGACCGGACGCCGGCCTGTGCGGCAAAACAGATCGGGGCGAAGGTCGACAGCGACAGGAGCACGATCTTGGACGTTTCGCCGATGCCCAGCCAGATGATCAGCAGCGGCAGGTAGGCCAGAGGCGGCAGACCCCAGTAGAGATCGATCGGAACGCTGAAAATGCCCTTGACCCAGCGATTGAGTCCCATCAGCAGGCCGAGCGGAATGCCCAGGAAAATGCCGACACCGAGCGCCGCGGCGATGCGGCCGAGGCTGGCGAGTGTGTGCTCGAGGAGCGTACCGTTGGCATAGCCATCGGCCCAGACGGCGCTGAACTGGGTCAGTACCTCGGCGGGCGACGGCAGGAACAGCGGCGACGCCCAGCCGAAGCGCGTGGCCAAAAACCACAAGGCGATGAGCGACGCCAGGGTGACCAGGCTGATGCCGAGCGTGCTTGTCGAAGCGGACCGGCGCGTCTTGGGAGACGGCGCGCGCTGAGCTATCGAAGACGAAAAAGAGGTTCCGGAATTGGCGGCGAGCGTCATTGCAAGGTTCCTGTGCGGGCGCCTTCCGGCTGGTGGATGAGCGAGCGGATTTCCTGCCGCAGTTCGATGAAACGCGGGTGGGACTGGATCGGCCCGATGTCGCCGCTCTCAGCGAAGTCGCGAACGAAGTCGGCGTCGAACCGGGCAACGATGCGGCCTGGTCGAGGCGACATCACAACGATGGTGGTGCCGAGCGTGAGGGCTTCCTCGATCGAATGGGTAATGAACAGGATCTGCTTGCCGGTCTTGGCCCAGACCGAGGCCAGAAGCTGCTGCATCGTCTCGCGCGTCAGGCTGTCGAGGGCGCCGAACGGCTCGTCCATCAGCAGGATCTTCGGATCGGTGGCCAGCGCCCGCGCGATGCCGACTCGCTGGCGCATGCCGCCGGACAGTTCATAGGGCGGCTTTTCGGCGAAATCGGCGAGCCCGACCAGTTCCAGCAGACGCCTCGATCGCTCATGGCGTTCGCCGCGCCGCACGCCTCGGTATTTCAGGCCGAGAGCGACATTGTCCAGCACATTGGCCCAGGGCAGCAAGGTATCTTTCTGGAAGACGACGCCACGATCGCCGCCGGGCGCGACAATTTCTTTTCCGTCCAGTGTGATCGTGCCTTCGGTGAGCGGCAGGAAGCCGGCGATCGCGTTGAGCAATGTCGACTTGCCGCATCCGGAAGCACCAACCGCGACAACGATGGAATCTGGAGCGATATCGAGCGAGACGTGATCAAGCGCGTGTACGTCCTGGCCATCCGAGGCCGGAAAGGTCACGCTGGCATCGCGGATCCGAAGCATGGTGGGCCTCCAAGCAGTCTGGCTGGCGAGAATTCCGCCAGCCAGAACCTGAATTTCGTCAGGTGATTTCTAGTTCGAGGCCTTGGCAGCGTCTGCGTATTCCGGATCGGCGAACGCGGCGTAGCTGTCCTTGATGGCGGTGATCTTGTGCTGGTCCTTCAGGAAGCCTGCGGTGTCCTTGAGGATTTTCGCAACGGCGCTCTTGTCGCCACCGCCCAGCCATTTGTCGGACACCTGCTCGTCGAGCGGCGGAACCACAGTCGTCTTCAACTGCTCCGAATTCTCGGCCGCCGTGCCGCCCTGCAATTTGGCGATCAGCTTGGCGCTCTCTGAGTCCGGTCCCCATGCGGCCGGGTTGCTCAGGTAGGCGGTGTTGTAGCCGTCGATCAGCCGGACATACTGGCCGAGGAAGTCGGGATTGGCCTTGGCGAACTCGCCGGTCACGACCAGCGCGCTGAAGGTCGGCGCGCCACGGTCGGCGACCTGGCCGGCTGTGAGCAGAACCTTGCCGTCCTTTTTGAGTTCAGAGAGTGCCGGATCCCAGACGAAGGCCCCGTCAATGTCGCCGCGCTTCCAGGCAGCGACGATTTCGGGCTGCGGAATGGCGATGACCTGGGTTTCTTTCTCCGAAATGCCTTCCTGCTTGAGGACGGCGAGAAGCTGGTAATGGTCCGTCGATACTGGCGCGGCCGCGAGCTTCTTGCCCCGCAGGTCGGCCGGCGACTTGATATCGGGCCGCACCACCAGGGCTTCTCCGTCACGGGAGACCGAGGAGATGTAGAAGGCCTTCACGTCGATGCCCCTGCTGACGGCTGCGGCGAACGGGCTTGATCCGACATCGCCGATCTGGACGTCGCCGGATGCGATGGCAGCAAAGATGTCAGCACCGGAATTGAAGCGGCGGTATTCGATGTTCCAGCCGGTTTTCTTGGCAAGATCGCCGTTGGCAATACCGAGGTTGTAGGGATTGGCACCGGTCTGGTAGGCGATGACGACTTTCTTGTCGTCGGCATGCGCTGCAGCGGATGTGGCCGCTATGGCAAGCCCGACAAGGGCGGCGGAAATAAGTTTTCGCATGGAGCCTTAATCCTTTTGAACAGAGGGCAAACCCCTCGACCGCCCTATTCAAAGAGCGTTGGATTAAAGTCCACTGATATTATAGACTTAGATAGCAATGGAATTCTTAAAATCAGCTCGCGCTTAAAAAAGAATTCGGATTTAGACGGCACCCTGTCGCCCGCGGGATTATTCAGGCGCAAAATGCGGAGTGCTTACGGGCCGCGCCTTGGCCATATATCGCCTATCAGGCACTTGCCTTGGCACTTTATCCGTCAGCCCGAAGCCGCCCGGACCGGTTGGCTCTTCGGCTGGCGCGCTGAAAGCAGGGCAACGAATTGATCCACGGCCTGCCCGGCCCGCGCCAGAACCAGCGAATCTACGAGCTTGCCGTCGGCAAAGTCGCTGTCACTGCCATAGACGGCGCTCGGCACCGTCAGGGCGGAGTAAAAGCCAAACAGCGGGCGAAGCTGATGTTCGACTACCAGCGCGTGGCGCTGGCCACCACCCGTCGCGCCGATCAGGACCGGCCGGTCGACGAGCGCCAGTGGATCGATGAGGTCGAACAGATGCTTGAACAGGCCAGCATAGGAGCCGTTGTAGACCGGCGTCGTGACGATCAGCGCGTCGGCCTGTTCGACCGCGTTTACCACATTCAGCGCCTCCGGCGTCAATTCCCTTCGCGTAAACGCAGCACCCAGACCACGGCCGGCATCGACAAGATCGAGGAAATTTACTGTGACAGACAATCTTTCGCGCAGCGCCTCGCCGAGATGATGCGCCAGCGTCCGCGACTTCGACGGCCTGTGGGTGTTGCCCGAAAGCACGACGATGTTCTGGCGCAGCCGTTCGACGTGGAAATTCATGGGCTCTCTCATCTGTCCAAAGCAATTGGAAACGCGGGCGGGGCCGCCGGCCCCGCCATTTCGTCGGCGACCGTCAGGCGGCGCGCAGAGGCCGTGTCAGCGGGATCGGCGCGGCCGGCTCCGAACGCGGCACGCGGCCTTCGACCGGATGGCTCGGATCATTGAACCCATGCGTTGAGGCATGACCGGCAGTGACGAGGCGGTCGACAAAGGCCTCGTCCTCGGCGCTCAGCCTGAAGTCCAATGCCTTCGCATAGCTGTCCCACTGTTCCTCGGTACGCGGGCCGGCGATCGCCGCCGTGATCAGCCGGTTGTTCAACACCCAGGCCAGCGCGAAATCGGCGGCCGAGACGCCGCGTGACTTTGCGTGCGCCGCGATCTGCCTGGCGATCTCGATCGATTCCGGGCGCCACTCGGTCTCGGCGATGCGCTTGTCGCCACGGCCGGCCCGCGTGTCGGCGGCAGGCGCCTGGTTCGGCTCGTATTTGCCGGTCAGCACGCCGCGCGCCAGCGGGCTGTAGGAGACGACGCCAAGACCGTAGTAGGCGGCCGCCGGCAGCTGTTCGGCCTCGGCGGTGCGGTTGACGATGTTATAGAGCGGCTGGCTGGCTACCGGCCGGTCGATGCCGAGTTCATCGGCCAGATGCGCGACTTCGGCGATGCGCCAGCCACGAAAGTTGGAGACGCCGAAATAGCGCAGCTTGCCCTGGCGGATCAGGTCGGCGATCGCCCGCACCGGCTCTTCCAGCGGCGCATCGAAGACGGCGCGGTGGAAGTAGAACAGGTCGATATAGTCTGTTCCCAGGCGCCGCAGGCTGTTCTCGACCGTCTGGATCACCCATTTGCGCGAATGGCCGCCGAGATTAGGCCCCTTGTCATGCGAGTTGACGAACTTGGTCGCCACGACCCAATGATCGCGCGTCACCTTGATACCGCGACCGACGACTTCCTCGGACTTGCCGTTGTGGTAGACGTCGGCGGTGTCGATGAAGTTGATGCCTTGCTCGCGCGCCTTGTCGATGATGCGATGCGCGACCGTCTCCTCGGTCGGCCCGCCGAACATCATCGTGCCCAGGCTGAGCGGCGAAACCTTCAGGGCGCTGCGGCCAAGATAGCGGTAGTCGGACATTTTTCTGCTCCGTTGAATTTCAGTTGATGGTTGGTTCGGCGTAGTGGCAGGCGACATGGTGTCCCGGCGCGATCGCTCGGAACGCCGGTTCCTGCGAACGGCACAGATCGGTCGCCAGCGGGCAGCGGGTATGGAAACGGCAGCCGCTGGGGATGTTCTGCGGGCTTGGCAGATCGCCATGGATCGGCGCGGCCTGACGTCGGCGCGCCGGGTCCGGCACGGCATCCATCAGCGCGCGCGTGTAGGGATGCTTTGGCGAGGTCCACAGCGCCGCATTGTCGGCGCTTTCGACAATGCGTCCGAGATACATCACCAGCACCCGGTCGGCGAAATAGCGAACGACTGATAGATCGTGCGAAATGAAGAGATAGGACAGGCCGAGCTGACGTTTCATGTCGACCAGCAGGTTCAGAATCTGCGCCTGGATCGAAAGGTCGAGCGCCGACACCGGCTCGTCGCACACAACCAGTTCCGGATTGAGGATCAGCGCCCGGGCGATGCCGATGCGCTGGCGTTGCCCGCCGGAAAATTCATGCGGGTAGCGGCCAAGCGAATCCCTCGGCAGACCGACACGCTCGATGATGTCCTCGACGATGGTGCGCCGCTCGGCCGTGTTGCCGATGCCATGGACCTTCAGTGGTGCTGTCAGGATGTCGCCGATCGTGTGGCGCGGATTGAGCGATGCGAACGGATCCTGGAAGATCATCTGGATATTACGGCGCGCCGCCTTCAGCCGGCGCGTGTCGAGAACGGTGATGTCGGTGCCGTTGAACTCGATCCTGCCGCTAGTCGGGTCGACCAGCCGCATGATGGTCTTGCCTAGCGTCGATTTTCCGCAACCGCTTTCGCCGACGAGACCAACCGTCTCGCCGCGTCCGACTTCGAGGGATACGCCATCGACGGCGCGCAGCGTGCCGCCCTGGGCGTGGAAATGGGTGGAAAGGTCAGAGACCGAGAGCAGCGCCATGCGCAACCTCCGGAATGAAGCTGTAGGGGCAGGCGACTAGACGATCCTCGCTCACCTCGACGAGGTCGGGTACGAAATGGGCGCAGCTGTCGCGCGCCACCGCGCAGCGCGGGCGGAACGGGCAGCCCTTTTCGCCGGCGGCCGAGACGATACTGCCGGGAATCTCCGTCAGCCTGGCGTCGCGGTAGTGGAGATTGGTCTTCAGCCGCGGCGACGCCGCCAGCAGGCCGCGCGTATAGGGGTGAAGGGGTGTTCTGAACAGTGCGTCCGGCAGCGCCTGTTCAACCTTGCGGCCGGCATACATGACGACGACCTTGTCGGCCCATTGTGCCACGACACCAAGATCGTGGGTGATGAGCATGACAGCCATCGACAGTTCGCGGCGCAGCGTATCGAGCAGGTCGAGCACCTGCGCCTGGATGGTCACGTCGAGCGCCGTCGTCGGTTCGTCGGCAATCAGCAGGCGCGGCCGGCAGGCGACGGCGATGGCAATCATGATGCGCTGGCGCATGCCGCCGGAAAGCTGGTGCGGATAGTCATCGATGCGCCGCTGCGGATCGGGAATGCGAACCAGATTGAGAAGCTCGATGGCACGGTTCCGCGCTGCCTTGCCGCGTATGCCTTCGTGCAGCGTCAGCACCTCGGTGATCTGCCGGCCGATGGTCAGCACCGGATTGAGCGACGTCATCGGCTCCTGGAAGATCATGGCGATCTCGCGTCCGCGCAGGCTCCGCATAGCCTTCTGGTCGAGACCAAGCAGATCCTTGCCGGCGAATTCGATCCTGCCATTGGGTATTTTCGCCGAGCGCGGCAGAAGCTGCATCAGGGCGAGCGCGGTCAGCGACTTGCCGGAGCCTGATTCACCAACGATCGCCAGCGTCTCGCCCTCACCGACCTCGAAGCTCAGCCGGCTGACCGGCTCGGCGGTCGGGAAGCGAACCGTCAGATTGTCGATCCTGAGCAAAGGAGCCGCCATCTCTATCGCTCCTGTGAGAAGCGCGGGTTGAGCGCGTCGTTGAGGCCGTCACCGATCAGGTTCAGCGCCAGCACGGTAAAGACGATCGCCAATCCCGGAAGCGCTGTCAGATACCAAGCGGTGCGGATCAATTCCCTGCCCGCTCCGATCATCGAGCCCCAGCTGACGACGTTGGGATCGCCGAGGCCCATGAAGGACAGCGCCGATTCCATCAGGATCGCGGTCGCCACCATCACCGACGAGGTCACGATCAACGGCGGCAGCGCATTGGGCAGGATCTCGCGGAAGATAATGCGGACATGGCCGTAGCCGAGGCTGCGGGCGGCCATGACGAAATCCTTCTCGCGGATGGCCCGGAACTCGGCGCGGGTCAACCGCGCCACCGTCGGCCAGGTGATGACGGCGATCGCCACTGTCACGACAGGCGCGGTCGGCTGCGCGATCGCCACCATGACGACCAGCAGCACGAAGCTCGGTATGGTCTGAAAGATCTCGATCAGGCGCACCAGCAGGTCGTCGATCCAGCCGCCGAAGTAGCCGGCGGCGGCGCCGACCAGGATGCCGAAGCTGAGGCCGAGCGCGGTCGCCACCAGGCCGACGAACAGCGAAATCCGTGCGCCATGCAGAATGCCCGAAAGCACATCGCGGCCCATGGAGTCCGTGCCCAGTGGGAAGGCTGGGTTCTGGCCCGGCCACAGGAAGGGCCGCGCCACCATCGATAGCGGATCGGCCGGATAGAGGACTGGTGCCAGCAGTGCGGCCAGCACGACCAGTGACAGGAACACAACGCCGAACATGGCGTTGGGATTGCGCAGGAAAACCTTCAGCGCACGCCCGCCAGCGGCTATCGGCACCGACGCTGCCGAAGCGGAGCGTGCGTCGGGCGCGTGGAGATTGCTCCAACTCTTTGCCTCGGGTTCAGGCGGTGCCGCGGGCCCGCGGGCATCGGCATGGAGACGGCGGGAACGGGCATCGCCCGCGGCGAAATCGGTGGAAGCCATCAGCGTACTCCGATGCGGGGATCGAGCCAGGCGTGCAGAAGATCGACGGTCGCGTTGGCGATGATCACCAGCAGCGACGACAACAGAAGGATGCCGAGCAGCACGGTGAAATCGCGGCCCATGACCGCTTCGAAGGCGAGACGCCCGAGGCCGGGCCAGGAATAGACAGTCTCGACAACCACGGCGCCGCCGAGCATGCCGCCGACATGCATGCCGGCCATGGTGGTAATGGGGATCAGCGCGTTGCGCAGGACATGGCGAATGGTGATGATGGCCGGCGGCAGGCCCTTGGCTGCGGCGGTGCGCACGTAGTCCTGCGACTGGACCTCCAGCATCGCCGCTCGTGTCAGCCGCGCATAGATCGCCACGTAGAACAGCGCCAGCGACAGTGCCGGCAGGATCATGTAGCGCGCCCTGTCCCAGAGCCCGGCAAGGCCGGTCAGGTTGCTGCCGATGGTTCCCGAGCCGCCGCTCGGCAGCCAGCCGAGCTTGACCGAAAACAGCACGATCAGCATCAAGCCGATCCAGAAACCCGGGATTGAATAGAACAGCAGCGAAATAACGGAGAGCACACGATCCGGCAGGCGCCCGGCAAACACCGCCATCACCGATCCAAGGGCGAGGCCGAGCACAATGGCGACGGCCAGAGCCACCGCCATCAGCACTAGCGTGCCGGGCAGCCGCTGGCCGATCAGGTCGGCGACCGGCATGCCGTAGCGCGGCGAAAAGCCGAGGCTGAAATGCGCCAGATTGTAGAGATAGTTGAACAGCTGGACGAGAAGCGGATTGTCGAGCCCGAAGCGCTGGCGAAGCGCCGCCATCGTTTCGACAGTGGCCGAGCCAGCCTCGCCGGCCATGACATCGGCGGCATCGCCGGGCGCGAGCTGCAGCAGGAAGAAGTTCAGGATGACGATGCCCAGAACGGTCGGCACCGCCTGGATGGCGGTGCGCCGGAAGGTTCTGCCAATGCGCGTCAGGGTCGACATCGTTTTCGCTATCCCGGCTGTGGCTGACGATGCGGGTTTGCTGTTTCCCGGAAAGTTCCGCGCTTTTTAGTTGACAAGATTTATAGACATTGTCAAACCTGATTTAAGAAATTTTATCCTGCAAATGGCTTCATTGCAGAATAGAATTTTATTTCATACTACAAACTTAGCTGTTTGAAGTATGAAATCTTAAGCGCGGGAGCAGGTCGGCCAAATCTTTTCGCAAACGGGCCCGCTCTTGGAACGACGGATTTTTAGCCTGGCGGCCGACGATCGGCCGATCGGGTCCGGCAGCAAAAAAGGACCAGGACGCTATGTCTCATTTCCTCAGTCCGAACCGCCGCAGGTTCCTCGGCATCTCGGCGGCCGCGCTCGGAGCGACCCTGTTGCCTGCATCGCGCAGCGCCTACGCCGCCGAGCCGAAACAGGGTGGAACGGCGACGCTGGTGCTCTCGGCTGAGCCGCCTGTGCTGACGACCATCGCCCACACGGCATTCAATTCGGTCTACGTCTCGGCAAAGACCACCGAGGGCCTGCTGACCTATGATTTCGATCTCACGCCGCGCCCATCCCTGGCCAGACAATGGTCAGTCAGTGGCGATGGGCTGCAATACACCTTCAAGCTGCGCGAAGGCGTGAAGTGGCATGATGGCCAGCCGTTCACCGCCGCCGACGTCGCCTATTCGATCACCACGATCAGAGAGGTTCATCCGCGCGGCCGCAACACCTTCCTCAACCTTGTAGACATCCAGACGCCGGATCCGCTGACCGTAGCGCTGGTTCTGTCGAGGCCGGCGCCTTACTTGATCACGGCCCTGGCTGCGGCCGAAACGCCAATCGTGCCGAAGCACCTCTATGACGGCACAAAGGCAGCCGAAAATCCGGTCAACGTCGCTCCGGTCGGCACCGGCCCGTTCGTCTTCAAAGAATGGGTGCGCGGCAGCCACATCGTTTACGAACGCAATCCTGACTACTGGGACGCACCGCGCCCCTATCTCGACCGGTTGATCGTGCGCTTCATCCCGGACGCTTCGGCGCGCGCGCTGGCGCTGGAGACCGGCGAGATCGATCTGGCGCCGGCAACGCCGATTCCGTACAGCGATTTGCAGCGTTTTGAGACGCTGCCGCATATCGGCTTCGAGAAGCAGGGCTACCAATATTCCAATGGCATCAGCCGGGTCGAATTCAACCTGGAGAAAGCCTATTTCCAGGATGTTCGCGTCCGCCGTGCCTTCGCCCATGTCATCGACCGCAACGTCATCCGCGAGACGATCAACTATGGCTATGGCGAAACCATTCCAGGCCCGATCAACCCCAATCTGAAGAAGTGGTTCGTCGCCGACCTGAAGACCTATCCGGTCGACACGGCCGCCGCCGATAAACTGCTCGATGAAGCAGGCTTGCCGCGCGACGCCAACGGTACCCGGCTCAAGCTTGTCCACGACTATGTCCCGAGCGGCGAAACCTACAAGCGCGGCGCCGATTACATCAAGCAGGCATTGGCCGCGGTCGGGATCGAGGTCACCGTGCGCAGCCAGGATTTCGCCACCTACACCAAGCGCATCTACACCGACCGCGACTTCGACTTCACCTTCAACGGCATGAGCAATCTGTTCGACCCGACGGTAGGCGTACAGCGCCTCTACTGGTCGAAAAATTTCAAACCCGGCGTGCCGTTCTCCAACGGTTCGAAATACAGCAATGCCAAGGTCGACGAACTTCTTGAAGCGGCCGCCGTCGAGGTCGACCACGAAAAGCGCTTCGAGCAATGGGCCGCGATCCAGCAGATCCTTGTCGAGGACCTGCCCGATATCGGCATCGTCAGCCAACCGGAAATCACCCTCTACAACAGGCGCATAGCCGGTCACACGGTGGGCGCCGAGGGCAATGCCGGCTCCCTCGCAACCGCCCATATCGTCGCCTGAGCCTGACCCGTGCGCGGTCCTTCGCACGGGTTCCCTTCCTCCACCCGAGAAAGTTCGCCATGACGCTCGCCCACAAGCCTGGTTCCATCGTCGGCACGCCCTTCTTCAAGGCGCCGACCGACTATCCGGACAGCCCGCTGTCGAAAGCGCTTCAGCAGCCGGTGCTGCTCGGGCTATTCTTGCCGATCCAGGCCGGTGGCTGGACCAACTCGACCTTGCCGCGCTCGACCGACTGGCGCTTCGACTACAATCGCGACCTGACGTTGAAGGCCGAGGAGCTTGGCTTCGACCTCGTCTTCGCGCTCAGCCAGTGGCTGCCCAAGGGCGGTTATGGCGGTGTCTTCAACGGCCAGGCGCTGGACAGTTTCGTCTCCGTCGCGGCCATGGCCGCGATCACCAAGAAGATCATGCTGATCTCGACCATGCATGTTCTCTACGGTCCCTGGCATCCGCTGCATCTGGCGAAATTCGGCGCCACGCTCGACCACATCTCCGGCGGCCGCTGGGGCATCAACGTCGTCACCGGCCATCGCGCCGTCGAACATGAAATGTTCGGCTGGAACCGCATCGAGCACGACCGCCGCTATGAACTCGCCGCCGAGTTCGTCGAAGTGCTGCAGCGACTGTGGCAGGACGACGAGAATTTCTCATTCTCCGGAGAATCGAGCTGGAAGCTCAATGGCGGCTTCGTCACGCCCAAGCCGAATTACGGCCGGCCGATCCTGGTCAATGCCACCGGCTCCGACGCCGGCATTTCCTTTGCCGGCCGCTATTCCGACATCGTCTTCGTCACCAGCCCGGCCGGCTCCGACATCGCCAGCGCGCTGGAAGCGCTGCCGGCGCATACGAAGAAGGTGAAGGACGCAGCCCTCGGCGTCGGCCGCACCGTGCGCACGCTGCTCAACCCGCTGGTCATCAGCAGGCCGACCGAGAAGGAGGCCTGGGCGGTCGCCGATGAGATCGTCGCTCATGCCGACAGCCGCACGCCGAAAGGCTTCCAGACCTTCAACAGCGATGCCCAGGCCTGGAAAGGACGCGAGGGCCGCGACGATCCCTACGCCAAGGTCGGCGGCAACATCTATCTCATCGGCACGCCCGAACAGATCGTCGACCAGTTCGTCAAGTTGAAGGACGCCGGCATTGACGGCCTGCAGCTGTCCTTCTTCGATTTCAAGCCTGACCTCGAATTCTTCGGCGAGAACATCCTGCCGCTGATGAAGCAGGCCGGCCTGCGCAACACCTAAGGAGCCATCATGACCGCGACTGCGATCTCCGAAATCTGGTACACACGCTGCCCGGTGCCGACGCCTGTCGGGCTCGCCGCACAGCTCGGGCTTCTCGACGAGACCTTTCGCAAGGAGGGGATCGAATTGAAGTCGATCATCGATTCGCCCAATCGCGACATCCGCCAGAGCCATTTCAACCATACGCTCGACTGGTCGTTCCGCCACGGCGGCAACGTGCCGCCGATCCGCGCGCGGTCCGAAGGGCGCAAGACGCGTCTCGTCGGCATCACCTGGACCGACGAATTCCAGGCAATCATCGCCCTGCCCGGTTCCGGCATCAGGACAATCCAGGACCTGAAAGGCCGTCGCTTCGGCATCGCCCGGCGCCCCGAGGGAATCGTCGACTTCATGCGAGCGACGGCGTTGAAGGGACTGGTCTCGGCGCTCTCGCTCGAGGGCCTTGGCTATGGCGACGTCGAGATCGTCGACATAGCGCTGGCCGACAGCGTGCTCGACGGCCAGGAAGGACCGTCGCTGTTCGGCCTCAAGCGCAAGCAGCCCTATGGCGAGGAAGCCGCAGCCCTGATCCGCGGCGAGGTCGACGCCATCTATGTCAAGGGCACGGCCGGGATCAATGTCGCCAATCTGATCGGCGCCATCCAGGTCGTGGAATTCGGCTTCCACCCCGACCCGAACATCCGCATCAATTCCGGTTCGCCGCGCGTGCTGACCGTCGATGAACTGCTGGCGGAACAACGCCCCGATCTGGTCGCGCGACTGATCGAGACCATCCTGCGCGCCAGTGCCTGGGCCGAGGCGCATCCGGAAGAGACGCAGCGCTTTGTTGCCCGCGAAGCCGGGGCCACCGAGGAACAGGTGCTGGCCGCCAATGGCCCGGATGTCCATAAGCATCTCGGCCTCGGACTGCAGCCTGAGCTCGTCGCAGCGGTTTCCCACTACAAGGATTTCCTGCGCGACTGGGGCTTCCTCGCCGGCGATTTCGACGTCGAGCACTGGGTCGATCGCCGGCCGCTCGATCTGGTGAACATTCGGGCCGCCGCCTGAGAGAAAGCCAACGTCATGATGTCGACAATTGCCGAGTTTCCGCAACTCCTCGAGAAAGTGGCCGGCCTCGCCGACGACTTCGCGCTGACCGCCGCGCATCACGACGCGACCGGGGAATTCCCATTCGCCAATTTCGACCGGCTTCACCAGGCGGGGCTGCTTGGCCTGGTCACGGCGCGCGAACATGGCGGCTTCGGTGGCGGGCTGACGGAAGCACAGGCGGTGATCGCCGAGATCGGTCGTGGCGAGCCGTCGACAGCGCTGGTGCTGGCCATGCACTACAACAGCCAGTATGCGATGCGGAAATCCGGAAAATGGCCGCGCCATCTGGTTCAGCGGATTGTCGAGGCCGGGCGCCTTGGCCCTGCCCTGATCAACGCCGCCCAGGCCGAGCCCCGGATCGGCTCGCCAGCTCATGGCAAGCCGCCCGAAACCATTGCCCGGCGGGACGGCAACGTCTGGCGGATATCCGGCCACAAGAACTACGTCACCGGCATTCCTATTCTGAAATGGGTGAACTTGCTGGCGCTGACCGACGAGCCGCAGCCGCGTCTGGCTTCATTCCTGGTGCCGACCGACGCGCCTGGATTTCGCGTCGAAAAGACATGGAACGCCGCCGGCATGCGGGCGACGGCCAGCGACGACATCATTCTGGATAATGTTGCGGTTCCTGCCGAAGACATCACCGAGGCGCAGCCGGCATCCGAGCCGCTGAGGCGCGAGGAAAGCGCGACGGCGTTCTTCTTTTCGCTGATCGGCGCTGTCTACCACGGTGCCGCCCGTGCTGCCCGTGACCGGCTGGTCTCCTTTGTCAGCACGCACGCGCCGGCAAGTCTTGGTGCGCCGCTGTCGACCGTGCCGCACATCCAGTCAGGGCTGGGCGACATAGAGGTTCGGCTTGCGAGCAGCGCGCGGCTGCTGCGTTCACTCGCCGAAGATGTCGACGCCGGCCGGCCTGTGGGCACCGACGGCATGACGGTCAGGCATGTCGTCATCGACAATGCCGTTGCCGTCACCTCGCTGGCGCTGGAGCTTGCCGGCAATCCAGGCCTTAACAGAGATTTCCAGCTTGAGCGCCACCACCGTGATGCGCTGACCGCCCGTTCCCACGCACCGCAGAACCACATGATCCGCACGATCGCCGCCAAGGCGACGCTCAGCCGCCATATCGCCCGGCAGTTGGCCGAGACGCCGGCTATTGCCGCGGGCAAGCCCAAGCTCGCGGCGGTCGGTTGAGCGCCATGACAACAGAACATGTCGAAGTCGCCATCATCGGCGGAGGCCCCGGCGGCCTGACACTGGCGCAAGGCCTGAAGAAGAACGGCATCAGTGTCGCGGTCTTCGAGAAGGACCGCGCCCGCACCGACTATGTCCAGGGTTTTCGTCTGCGCATCCGCCAGCGCGGCATCGATTCCCTGATCGCCAATTTGCCGCCGGAACTCTACGACGCTTTTGTCGCCACGCTCGGCCAGGCGCCGGATCGCAACATCCTGCTCGACGAGAATTTCAACATCCTGGGCGAGGATGCCTGGGGCGGCGGCAACGCGCCGGGCGAGGCCGACGACACGCATATCGAAAAATCGGTAAGCCGTATCACGCTGCGCCAGGTGCTGTTGTCCGGCCTCGACGGCATCATGCGCTATGGCAAGGTCTTCTCTCGCTACGACGAGCAGCCGGATGGTTCGGTCGTCGCGCATTTCGAGGACGGCTCGGCAATCCATGCCGACGTGCTGGTCGGTGCCGACGGCGCCCGCTCGCGGGTGCGCCAGCAACTGGTGCCGCATGCGCGAAGCTTCGACACCGGCGTCAGGCGTCTGGCCGGCAAGATGACGCTGCATGCCGCAGCCCTTCACCAGATCTCGCCGCTGCTACTCGACTACAATGCCGGCGTCAGGCCAACCGAAGGTCATGGGCTTATGGTCACCAGCCACAGGGTCAATGTCGACGCATTCCGAAAGCATGGACTGATCGGGCTGGACGACGCCACCCACAAGGATTTTTCCGGCTTCCATTTCAACAACACCACCAGCTATGTCTGGTGGAACACCGCCTATGAAAAGGACGAACTTGCCACAGACGACGCGCTGGCAAAGCTCTCCGGTTCAGAACTGATTGACCTGCTGATCTCGAAGATCGCCCACTGGCACCCGGAAATCCTCAACCTCATCCGCTACACCGACCCATCGACGGTGGCGCTGCTTCATGTCCACAGCTCCGAACCTGTCGATCCCTGGCCGACGAAACCGGTGACGCTGCTTGGCGATGCCATCCACGCCATGACCTATTTTCGCGCGCTTGGCGGCAACACCGCGATCTACGACGCCGGGCTGCTGGTGCCAGAGCTGGTGGCCGCCAAACGCGGCGACAAGCCGCTTCTCCAGGCGCTGTCGGAGTATGAGGCCAAGATGCTGGAGCACGGCGCCAAAGCCGTGCGGTCTTCGCTGACGGCGATGCAGAAGAACGTGCTGGCGGGCCGTCGCCGCCAATCGGAAGCCGCCGAATAGTGGCCCCCGAAAAAATCGCCTGACAGTGCTCCTGCCCTACGCCGCTTCCACCAGGCTGGTCGACTGGAAGTCGTACAAGAGGATCGCGATCTCGAAGCCGCGCCGCTGCAGCCAATGCGCCGTCGTCGCCGCGCGGACACCGAGCAGATCGTCGATCAGCACGACGCGGGCGCCGCGCACGGCGATGGTGCGATAGGCGACACCGAGCAACTGCCCGCCCTCAGACGCGATCGACCCCGGAATATGCGCTTCGGCGAACTCGTCGGGCGTGCGCACGTCAAGCAGGTAGGTCGTCCGCGTTTCGTCCTTCGCCCAGTTTGCGGCCGTGGCCGCATTGATGCGGGGAAAGCTGTCGCCTTCGGCAAGCTTTGCGATGTGCTCCCCGGCGAAACGCTTGGCATCCTCGCTTGCCGGACCATAGATTGCGGTCTTGCCGGTTTCGAGTGCAAGACCGGCCTCGCGCCATGCCCTGGTGCCGTCGTGCAGATAGGCGACCCGGTTGGGCACGCCGGCATCGATCAGTGTCTGCGCCCCGATGATGGCGCGCGGCAGGCCGGCGCAGGAGACGACAACCTTCGTCTCCGGTGAACGCACCAGGTCGGCGAAGCGTAGCACCAGCTCGGCGCCCGGCACGCTGATGGCGCCCGGCACATGGTCCTTTTCGAACTCCGCCACCGTGCGGCTGTCGAGCACCACCACGTCGGCGCCTCGGCCTCTGAGCACCGCGAGCTCTTCAACGCTGACGACCGGGGTTCCCTTCTCGTCGCGGATCGCCAGCGAAAAATCGACGCCCGGCGTATCGAAGGTCGGCAGGTCTTCAACGCCGCTTTGCGTCCATTCCGGAATTCCACCGTTCAGCGAAAACAGCTGAGTACGGCCATACCCCACCAGTCGTTCGACAAGTTGCTCGGCAACGCCGCTGCCGTCGTCCGCCAGCACGGTGCGCACCGATTTGCGCGGGATGAAGCGGTCGATCTCGGCCTCGACCTGAGCCGCGGGCAGGTTGGTGGCGAACAGCGGCGATGCGTATCCGACAGTCGCGCTGTCGCGAATGTCTAGTACCGCCAGTTCTTCGCCATCCGCCAGCCATTGGCGAAACATTTTCGAATCGATCGTCCTGTCGCTCATGATGCTTTCCTCTCTTGCTGTTCAGCGGCGCCACGGATCGGACGCGCAAGGCCGAGGTTCTCGCGCAACGTCCCGCCTTCGTAAGCAGTCCGGAACAGACGCCGCCGCTGCAGCTCCGGAATGACGAGGTCGACAAAATCGGTGAGGCCCGTCGGCAGGATCGGCGGCATGACGTTGAAGCCGTCCGCCGCGCCACCGGCGAACCACTCCTCCATCATGTCGGCCACATCCTTTGGCGTGCCGACGATCTGGAAATGGCCGCGCGCGCCGGCAACGGCGAGATACAATTGGCGGATGGTCAGGTTCCGGCTCGCGGCCAATTCGGAAACGACTTTCAGGCGGCTCTTCACGGCATCGGAACTGCCCAGTTCCGGCAACGGTCCGTCGAGTGAATGGCCGGAAAGATCGACACCGCCGAGCAATCCTGAAACCAGCGCCACACCAACCACAGGATCGACCAGGCGCTGGATCGCATCGAACTTGTCCTCGGCCTCCGTGCGCGTCGGCGCGACGACCGGGAAGACACCGGGCATGATCTTCAAAGAATCGGCAGAGCGACCAAAGGAGCCCAACCGGCCTTTCAGCTCGCTGTAAAAACCTCGGGCCGATTCGATGGTCGGATGGGCGGTGAAAACCACCTCCGCCGTCTGCGCCGCCAGCTGCTGGCCGGCATCGGAAGAGCCGGCCTGAACGATGACGGGATGGCCCTGCGGCGGGCGGGCGACGTTGAGCGGCCCTTTGACGCGGAAATGCCGGCCGACATGGTCCGGGGCGTGGATGCCGCGCCGGTCGATGGCGATCCCCGAAGCCTTGTCGGCGACGAAGGCATCGTCGTCCCAGCTGTCCCAAAGCTTCTGCGCGACAGCGACGAATTCCTCGGCGCGGGCGTAACGGTCGGCATGAACGGGATGCTGGTCGAGGCTGAAATTCGCCGCCGCCGGCGCATCGGCTGAGGTGACGACATTCCAGCCTGTCCTGCCGCCGCTGAGATGATCGATCGAAGCGAACAGCCGCGCCAAGTGGAACGGCTCCCAATAGGTGGTCGAGGCGGTCGCAACGAGCCCGATCCCTTGCGTGATGGTCGAGAGCGCCGACAAAAGCGTCAGCGGCTCGAAATGCACGACATGGCCGGTGCGCTCGAAGGTCTCGATCGGCTGCTCGCCATTGCGCGCGCTGAGGCTGTCGGCCAGAAACACCATGTCGAACAGGCCACGCTCGGCAGTGCGCGCGGCGTCCGCATAGTGCTGGAAGCTCAGGCCCGGATTGGCAGGCACATCGGGATGGCGCCAGGCAGCGACATGATGGCCCGGTCCGCGAACAAAGGCTCCAAGCCTTATCTTTCGATTTTCAGTCATCAGCGGTTCTCGGGCTGGTCGCAAAGGGCGTTCCTATCTAGCGCCTGCCAAACCCGCTGAGTGAAAGAATGCCTTTCGCCAGCTGGCAATTATTGTTTTTTGACATCGGTTACGGGAAAGCACGATGATCGTTGCCGGGGCGATGGGCTGGAGCCACGACCACCGGCGTCGCAAAGGTTCTTGATGCTTCATACCCCTTCCTCCCCGCTACGCTCGATCCCTCGTTCAATCATCATCGTTGGCGGCGGCTTTGCCGGCGCGGTTACCGCGATCAAGCTGCTCGACCGTTCAACTGAGCCGCTGGCAATCACCATCATCGAGCGCCGGGCCGAGCTTGGTCGCGGCGTCGCCTATAGCACCGTCGATCCACAACACCTCGTCAACGGCGCGGCGCGCATCTTCTCGCTGCATCCGGACGATCCCGATCACCTCGTTCGCTGGCTTATGGCGAATGGGCCGGAGCACGGCTGGACACCGCCCGAGGATGTCCCGGACTCAAGCCCGCCGCGCTGGCTGTTCGGCAGCTATGTCCTGTCGGAACTGACGAGAGCGATCAGAGAAGCAGATCCGCGTTCTTCGCTGCGCCACATCAAGGCATCCGCCGTCGACATGCTGACGGGTCCGTCCGGGGTATGCGTCGGCACCAGCGATAGCCAGCAATTGCTGGCGGATGAGGCGGTACTGGCAACCGGGGTGTTCCAGAGCCAGCCGTCCACCACGGAAGCAGCCGTCGTCGGCGATCCCCGTTATATCGCCAATCCCTGGGATTCGGCGGCGCTCGATCGGCTCGCTGGCAGCAAGGAACTGCTGCTGATCGGCTCCAGCCTCAGCATGGTCGACGTCGTCGCCAGCATGGAAGCGCGCGGCTTCAAGGGCGGTTATCGCGTCGTGTCGCGGCGCGGACAGATCGTCGAACCTCGGCGCAACGTGGAAGCGTGGCGCGATTTCCTCGCCGGGCGGCCGCTGCCGAAAACCACCAGGGCGCTTCTCGCACTGGTCAAGGCCGAACGCCGGGCAATCGAACCCACCGGCCTGGACTGGCAAGGGCTGCCGCTGACGATCCGGCCGTGGATCCTGGCCTTGTGGCAAGGCGCCACCGACAAGGAGCGCTTGAAGTTCGCACGCCATCTGCGCGCCTTCTGGGATGTCACCGCGCACCGCGCGGCGCCACCGAGCTTTGAGCGCGTGGCACTGGCGCGAAGCCAAGGCCGTTGGACGGGTCGAGCGGGACGGGTGCTGGCACTCCATCCGCAGGCAAATGGCATCGTCGCTGAAATCCGCTGGCGTGATACCGGCGCGGTCGAACGGCTGCGCTTCGACGGCGTCGTCAACTGCCGCGGCCATCAGGAGCATGATTGGCGGCGGATCGCCGATCCATTCGTCCAGAACCTGCTCGAGAACGGCATCGTCAGGCCGCATGCGACCGGCTTCGGCATCGACGCGACGCATGACTGCCAGGTGATTTCCCGTGATGGCGAGACCCATGGCAATCTGTTCGCCATCGGCCATCCGCTGCGCGGCGTCGCCTGGGAATCGAGCTCGATCGGCGAACAACTGGCGCAGGCCATAGCCCTTGCCGGCCTTCTGGTCGGCGCCAGCCCAAGGCTGCGTGCTTTGGCCTGAAGTTACCAGCTTTGCGAAATGGAAGAAACGAAAACGGCCGCAGCTCTATGCGGCCCTTCTCTCATGATTGCCCGGCAGATTTAGGCGTTCGGGTCGAGATAGGCGTCGGCGAAATTCGCTGACAGGCCTTCGGCGCCAGGCGCGTAGTTCTTGACGGTTTTGCGGGCGATGATGATGGTCGGTGGCGCGATCAGATTGATGATCGGCAACTCGTCGGCGATGATCTCCTGGAACTTGAAGAAGAGCTGCTTGCGCTTGGCCTCGTCTAGCTCGACCGATGCGGCTTCCAGCAACCGGTCAACCTCCGGGTTCTCACAATGCGCGCCGTTGGAGAACGGCAGCCCTTTCTTGATGTTCTTTGACCAGTAGAGCCGCTGCGCCCCGGCGCTCGGGTCGAAGATGTTGCCGCAAGATTCGGTCGACAGGTCCCAAGTGCGGTCGGTGTAGATGGTTTTGACATAGGTGCCGAAGTCGAACTTCTGGATCTCGGCGTCGATACCGATCTTGGCCAGCGCCTGCTTGAGGAAGTCGGCATAGCCCCACGGATTGTAGGGATTGTTGGTGAGCCTTAGCTTGAAGCGGATGCCGTCCGCTCCTCGCTTGAAACCGGCCTCGTCTAACAGTTTTTCCGACAGCGCCGTATCGACGGTCGCGGCCTTCACGTCGGGATCGAAATACTTCTTGTTGACGACGCTGATCGGTGTCGGCGACACTTGGCCATAGCCGTAGAACACGATGGCGTTGACCGCATCGAGATCGATCGCATGTGCGATTGCCTGGCGGACTTTTTTCTCCTTCAGGATCGGGTTTTCGAGGTTGATGATCAGTTGGTGCAGCGGGCCGCTATAGGCGAAGACCGTGCTGTCGACGACGAATTGCGGCAGCGCCTTGAAACGCTCCAGATCGGCGAAGGCCACCGGGTTCGGTCCGATGTCGACCTCGCCCGTTTCGAGCGCCGCGGCGCGCGCGCCCGGATCGGTGATGAAGCGGAAAATGATCCGGTCGAGATAGGGTTTAGGCGCATCCCAATAGGTCGGATTCTTTTCGACGAGGATGTGGCTGCCCTTTACCCATTCCTTCAGCACGAACGGCCCGCTGCCGATGATCTGCTCGAAGGACGGATCGTCGGCCGGCTTCAGCTTCTCGTAAATGTGTTTGGGCACGACAGGCGATTCCGTCGCGGCCAGCCCCGAAATCAGGGCGGCGGACGGCTTCGACAATTTGATCTTCACGATATGCGGGTCCGACGTGTCGATGTCGGTGACGTTCTGGAAGGTGATGCGACCGCGCGGATGCGCTTCGCGCAGCCGGGAGATAGAAAAGGCCACGTCCTCGGAGGTCAAATCATGGCCATCGCTGAACTTCACTCCCTGGCGCAGCTTGAAGACGTATTCGAGCCCGTCGTCGCTGATCGACCATTCGGTGGCCAGTTGCGGTCGCGGATTGAGATCGTAGTCGTAGGCGAGCAGGCCGTCGAAAATCTTCGGACCGATGGTGGCCGGTCCGCCAGCGCTGGTGTTGATGGAAACGATCTGGTTCGGCTCGGGATAGTAGACGAAATTGAGCGTGCCGCCGGCCACCGGCTTTGCGTCTTCTGCGAATGCCCCGGCGGGAAGTGCAGCACTCGCGCCGGCCAGCAGCAGGAACTGATTGAACAGGCGTCGGTTGATGGTCATGGTCGGTACTCCGAATTGGCGCGATTTGTCTTCATGGAGAAAGTCGGGACCGGAGTTTCACGTGCCGATCCCAACCAGAGGGCTTGCAGAACGCTTAGGCGTTTGGCGCGAGCCATATCTGCGCGAAGCTGTTGTTGATCCCCTGAGCGCCTGGCGCGAAATCCCTGACCTTCTTGTTGGCAACAATCTGGGCGCCGGCGGCGACCAGATCGACCGACACCACGTCGTCATGGATGATGTGCTGGAATTTGTACCAGAGCTCGCGCCGCTTGGTCTCGTCGGGCTCGATCGCCGCCGCTTCGAGGATCTGGTCGACCTCGGGGTTTGCATAGTGGCTGGCGTTGGAGAAGACGAGGCCGATCTTGAAGTTCTTCGACCAGTAGGCGCGCTGGACACCGAGCGTCGGATCGAAGGTGTTCGACAGCGACTCGACGACCAGGTCCCAGGCGCGGTCGGTGTAGACGGTCTTCAGGAACGTCGACAGGTCAAGCTTGAGGATCTCGGCATCGATGCCGACCGTCGCCAACGACTGCTTGATGAAATCGGCATAGGACGCCGGCAGGAACGCGTTGTAGGCAAGCCGGAGCTTGAAGCGCGTCCCATCGGCGCCACGCGGATAGCCGGCGTCGTCGAGCAGCTTCTCCGCCAGTTTGGTATCGGGCTCGCGCGCCTTGATGCTGGGGTCATACCATTTGGGCAGCGCCGTGCTGATCGGGCTCGGCGATACCTGCGCATAGCCGTAGAGCGCGATGTCGACCAGCTTCTGCAGGTCGATTGCGTGGGCGATGGCAAGGCGCACATCGCGCTTGGTCAGGATTTCGTTCTCGTAATTGAAGAACAATTGCTGCTGTGGGCCGGAATAGGCGTAGGTGTTGGTGTCGACGACCAGAGCGGGGTTTGCCTTCAGCCGTTCGATGTCGGCCAGCGGCACGGGATTGGCGCCGATATCGATCTCGCCGGTTTCAAGAGCCGCCGAACGCGCGGCCGGGTCGAGGATGACGTGCAGGACGATGCGGTCGAGGTAGGGCCGAGGCGCGTCCCAATAATCCGGATTGCGGTCGAAGATCAGATGGCTGCCGGGCACCCATTCCTTGAGAATGAAGGGACCGGTGCCGATCGTCTGTTCGAGCTTCGGCTGTTCCGCCGGCTTGAACGTTTCGTAGACGTGCTTCGGCACAATCGGTGATTCCGAGCTGCTCAGTGCCGTGATCAGATAGGGCGCCGGCTTTGAAAGCACGATGATGGCGGTGTGCGGATCGGGCGTCTCGACCGCGGTCACGTTTTGGTAGGTGATGCGGCCGCGCGGATGCGCCTCCTTCAGCCGGAAGATGGTGAAGGCAACGTCTTCCGACGTGAAGTCCTTGCCGTCATGCCATTTGACGCTCTCGCGCAGCTTGAAGGTGTAGCGCAGGCCGTCATCGCTGATCGACCACTCCGTCGCCAGCAGCGGTTTCGGGCTGAGGTCATAGGCGAAATCAAGCAGACCTTCATTCACCTTGGGACCGATCGCCTGGCCGGTGCCCGACGAGGTGTTGATGGCAATCAGCGAGGTGGGGTCGGGATAGTAGGCCCAGTTGAGCGTGCCACCCTGGACCGGCGTTCCTTCGGCAGCGAAGGAAACCCCGGGCAATGCGAAGCTCGCACCGCCAAGCAACAGCAGCTGGTTGAAATGACGACGATTGACAGACATGGCCTTGAGCTCCGGAAAACGGCTACGATGGCATCCGGCGGCCGAACACACTCCGGCGCCTCGACGCGATGATCCCTGCCACGCCGCAAAACCGGAAGAATGATTTTCTATCGTCTGCCGAAAGCACTGCTTCGCACGACCGTTTCATTCCAGGATCTGGCAAAGCTGCTCGACGCCCAAATCAGCGCTCCGATCTTATTTCTACAAGAATTGTAGACATTACGATTTTTTAGATTTCCGTTCCCGCTGCCGCGACGCTGCGGCAAACGAAATTTTCCACCGGGCACTTTGGCGCAAAGCCCGCCCTCGTCGCGCCCGGCCTGAACGTGTTGAATGCGCTCCATGGTCGATCTCATTCGCGCAAAATCAAGGAAGCTGCGGCCGACGCTGGCGAGGCTTCCGCCGCTGACGTCGCTTCGAGCTTTTGTCGCAACCGCCCGCCACCTGAGCTTTACGCGGGCGGCCGAAGAACTCCATGTGACGCCTGCCGCCATCGGCCAGCAGATCCGCCTGCTCGAGGATCACCTCGGTCAACCGCTGTTCCATCGCAACCGTGGCGAGCTTCTGCTGACGTCGGCCGGCCAGGCGCTGATGCCCGGCCTCACCGAGGCTTTCGACGTCGTTGTCGAGTCGGTCGCGCGGATTTCCGGCGACGAGGAGGATGCGCCGATCAAAGTGTCGGTTGCGCCCTCCTTCGCCAGCAAATGGCTGATCCCGCGCCTCGACGCACTGCGCGACGCGGTACCCGGCCTAGAAGTGCTGGTCGACGCATCAACCAGGCTTGCCGACTTTGCCAGCGAAGACGTCGACTGCGTCATCCGCTACGGGTCGGGCGCCTATAGCGGCCTGCTGACGGAACGGCTGTTTTCGGAAGCGGTGCTGCCCGTCTGCAGCCCGGAATTTGCTCGCATGCACGGTCTCTATCGCGGGCCGGAGGGGCTGCGTGACGCACCGATCCTGCATGAGGACGGTCCGGAACGCGATCCAAGCTGCCCTGACTGGAAGGGCTGGCTGAGATCCAACGGCCTGTCCGGCCGCTTTGTCGAGGGCGGTATACGGCTTAGCCAATCGTCACTGGTGCTCGACGCAGCTGCTGCCGGCAAGGGCATCGGTCTCGGCAAATTCCGGCTGGCCGAGCCTGACCTCGCCGCGGGGCGTCTGGTCAGTCCATTCGGCTCACCGCAGCCGGTCGAGTTTTCCTATTATTTTGCGACGACGCCGCACAAGGCGAAGCTGGAGACGGTCGAGCGCTTTCATGGCTGGCTGAAGGCCGAGGCGCGCCAGCTCGGCGCTCTCGACGTCCCACCGCCGGCGGCGCTTCCGGCGCGCATCGCAATTATCGCGGCCGAATAGCCTCGCCGCGGTCTCGCGAGCAGGCGCGCGCCTATTTGAGCTTGAAGCCCAGGGCCTTCAGCACTTCGCCCAGGCGATCACGGCCTTTCAGCGCTACTTTGCTACCGATACGGTTCGAAACCAACTCTGTCCAGTCGACCACAGGCATCGCCTGCTCCTGCTGGAATGAACGAAGCCTCTGGTTGTAGGCTGCAAGATCGTCCGGATCGGGCTCTGATCGATAGCGCTCGCGGTACAGCACCGCAGCCTGCGGCAGTCTGGGCTTGATGTCAGTCGCAGCCAGGAGATCGGGATAGCCGACGGTCAGGCCGAACACCGCCACGGTTTCCGGCGGGAGGCCGAGTTCGCGCGCCACCTCCTGCGGATGATTGCGCATCGCGCCGATGTAGCAGGAGCCGAGCCCGAGCGCGTCGGTCGCCACCACGGCGTTCTGTGCGGCAAGTGCGGCGTCGATCACGGCCAGCAGAAAACTCTCCTGATAATCGAGCCCCTCGCCCACCCGGCCGTTTGCCTCGGCAATGGCGCGCAGCCGCGACAGGTCGGCCAGCCAGACCAGCAGCAGCGGCGCCTGCTCGATATGGCGATTGATCGCCGCCAGTTCGGCAAGCCGCGCCTTGCGCGCCGGATCCTCGACTGCGATGACGCTCCACGCCTGGAGATTGGAAGAAGTCGGCGCCGACTGGGCGGCGGCGACGATCAGTTCCAGCGTCCCTTCGGGAAGAGGCTTGGCGAGATAATTGCGGACCGAGCGATGCGAAAGGATCGCCTCGAGGGCTTCGTTCCAGGTTCCGGTATGCGCGCTTTGCGGCGCTCGATAACGCCGCCGTAGCGCCGCTTCACCACGCAGGTCAGCGTCGGAAGGGCGGATGCTGAAGGCGGCCGGCTGTGACATCGTCTTCCCTACTGGCAATCTGGCTTATCCGGTGTTCTGACGACCCCAGGTCATTCAAGAAGCGCGGCTTAGGCCCCGTTGCGCAAAAGCGGAAGCAACTGATCGCCTTGCCGCTTGATCTCGGAAAGATACGGCGTGTCCGAGAGCACGAAATGCGTGATGCCCAGATCCCGGTATCTGCCGAGCGAGCGGGCGACGTCGGCGGCCGAGCCGACCAGCCAGGTGGTGCCAGCGCCGCCGCCGCCATATTTGCCCGGCGCAGTATAGAGATTGTCGTCCAGCACCTCGCCGCGCGCGTGAAGATCGAGCAGACGCTGCTGGCCCACCGCTACCGCCCGACCGTGATCGTTCCAGCCGGCTCCCTGGCCCTTGGCCATCTCGTCGACCTTCGCCTCGGCGTCCGCCCAGGCCTGCCCAGCGGTGTCGCGGACCAGCGTGGTGACCCGCAACCCGAACTCCAGAGGCGGGAGGTCTCGGTCGAGTTCCCTGCTCAAGGCTTTGAGCCGCTCGATCCGCTCCCGGACACCGTCGAGCGGCTCACCCCAGAAGAGCTGGACATCCGCGTCGCTGGCCGACACCCGCTCCGCCGCCTCCGACGCGCCGCCGAAGTAGAGCTTGGGATGGCGACGATCGCCACGGACATGGATGCGGGGCATCACGGTAGAGCCAGTGACCTGGAAGTGCTCGCCCGCAAAGGTCACGTTCTCTTCAGTCCAAAGTCTGCGAACCAGGCGCATGAACTCTCTGGTACGGGCATAGCGATGTATCTGGTCACCTTCGCTGTCGCCATAAGCAGCAAGGTTGTCCTTGCCTGACACTATGTTGATACGCACGCGACCGGCGGTCAGCTGGTCGAGCGTGGCTACGGCGGATGCGAAGTGCGCCGGCCGCCAGTACCCCGGGCGGATCGCGATGAGCGGCTCGAAGGAGGTGGTCCGCGCGGCGAGCGAGGCCGCGACAGTAAAAGTGTCGGGCCGACCCCAGCCGGTACCGATCAGCGCGCCCTTCCAGCCGTATTCCTCAAGCGCCTTCGCGTGGCTGGTCAGCGTCTCCAGGCTGTTGTGGTCCTCGACGGCCGAGTCGCCGCGGTGACCGGGATCGACTTGGTTCGGGATGTACCAAAGAAACTCGGTATCAGCGCTCATTGTCGGGCCTGTATTTTGGCCGGGCATGAGGTCAATGGCAGGACCTTCCCCTCCGTTGTATTTTGATGACCATTCAATGGGTGGCCTCATGCAGCGCTGGCGCCTTGTGCGGCTGCGGTGCAAAGCGGCTTTCGGGTCTGGCAAGCCCGAGATGGTCGCGCAGCGTGCGCCCCTCATAGTCGGTGCGGAACAGGCCGCGCCGGCGCAGGATCGGCACCACCGTATCGACAAAGACCTCCAGTCCGGTCGGCAGCACGTCCGGCATCAGGTTGAAGCCGTCGGCGGCGCCGGCGACAAACCATCTTTCGATATCGTCGGCGATCTGCTCGGGCGTGCCGACGATGGTGCGGTGGCCGGTGCTGCCGTTCAGCGCCCGGATCAGCTGGCGAACGGTGAAATCGTTGCTGCGCGCGAGCGCGAGCGTGGCCTTGAAGAAGGTGTGGCCGCCATTGGGGGGCAGTTGAATCCCTTCTGGCAGCTTCTCGTCGAGCTTCAGCCGCTCGCGATCGATGCCGAGCACGCCGGACAGCCGGCCAAGGCTGTAGTCGAGCGGGATGCGGTCCCAGAGCTCTCCTTGCCGCCGCTCCGCTTCGGCCTCGGTGCCGCCGATGATGGTGGCTAGGCCGGCGAGGTTGAGCGGCACGCCGCCGGTGCGGCCATAGGCGACGGCACGCGCCTTAAGTTCCCGCGCATAGCCGAGCGCTTCCTCGAAAGACTGCGATGCGGAAAACACAGCTTCGGCGTGGCGGGCGGCGAGGTCCTTGCCGTCATCGGACCCGCCGGCCTGGACGACCACCGGATGCCCTTGCGGCGAACGCGGCACATTGTGCGGCCCGTGCACCGAGAAATGTGCGCCCTTGTGGTCGATGGCGTGAACCTTGGTGGCATCGACGAAGCGCCCGCTGGCGACATCACCGATGAAGGCATCGTCCTCCCAGCTGTCCCACAATGCCTTGACGATGTCAGCGAATTCCGCCGCCCGCTCGTAGCGCCGGCCATGATCGATGGCACCGTTGAGGCCGAAATTGCGGGCCGAGGCGGGATCGGCCGTGGTGACGATGTTCCAGCCGATGCGTCCGCCGCTGACATGGTCGAGCGTCGCGAAGCGCCTGGCGATATTGTAGGGCTCGTTGAAGCTGGTTGAAGCGGTGGCGATCAGGCCGATGCGCTCGGTTGCGGCGGCTACCGTCGCCAGCACGATGGTCGGCTCCAGCGACGTGATCGGACGATAGTCAATGCGGTCCGATATCGCCGCCTGGTCGGCAAGGAATACGGCGTCGAGCTTTGCGCGCTCTGCGATCTTCGCCACCTGCACATAGTGGTCAACGGTGAAGGCGGCATAGGGGTCGACGCCGTCCATCCGCCATGCCGCCGGCGAGAAGCCGGCATGCAGGATGTTGACGTTGAGATGGAGCTGCCGGCCGCTCATCGAAAGACGCCGGGCTCGGGATAAGCGCCGGTCAGATACCAGGTGCCGACAGTGCGGGTCTTGTATTCGGCAGGGTTGTGCAAGGTGTGAATGCGTGCGTTGCGCCAGAAGCGGTCGAAGCCGTATTTGCGCACTGCGGAGCGGGCACCCATCACCTCGAATATCTCGGTCGTGACTTCGAGCGCAACATCGCCTGCCAGCACATTGGCCGCGGCGACGGCAACCGCCGCCTCACCGCGTTCTTGCTCGGTCAGCGCCTTGCCGCGCGCGATCGCATGATCGATCGCCGCCGCCGCGCGATCGGCCAGCGCCGTCGCCGCCCGCGTCTTGACCCAGAGCTCGCCATACTGCCGCTTGATCCATGGATCGTCGATATGGCGCTCGACGCCGGAATACATCCACGGCCGCGAACTGTTGAGCGTATAATCTCGCGCCGCCAGCAGCGCGCCCTGGGCCGTGCCGACAAAGACATTGAGCAACACGCTCTGCTGCTGCAGCGGGCCGATGGTGCGGATTGGCAACGACGCGTCGACCCAACCGCGCACCAACTCGCTGTCGTGGATCCTGACGTCCTTGTAGGCGACCTTGCCGCTGCCGGTCTGCGTCTGGCCGATGCCGTCCCAGTCGTCGAGAACGGTGATGCCTTCGCGATTTGCGGGGATCGCCGCGAATTTCCTCTCGCCGCTGACCTCGTCTTCCCACGAGGTCGAAAGATAGTCGGCGACATGCGAGCCGGAGGCGAAGGGTTTGAAGCCGTTTACGATCGTCCACTCGCCATCTTTGCGGCCGAACAGCGTTTTGGAAAAACTGTTGCCGGTGTTGCCCCAGAACCAGTCGCCGGCAGCCGAACGCCGCAGCAGATCGGCTGAGCGCGGTTCGTCCGAATTGAGCCTGGCGGCGATCAGTGCGCTGAAATGGTAGCCGTAGATATGGCCGATCGAGCCGTCGACCTTGGCGAACTCGCGCCCGATCTTCAGCGCCGTCGAATAGGGTTCCCCGGCGCCACCGAATTCCTTGGGGATCACGATGGTGAGTAGGCCGCTTTGCTTGAGAAGACGTATCTGTTCGGTAGGCCTGCCGCCAAGCTGGTCGCGCTCGACCGCATCGCGGGCAAAGATGTCGCGCAGCTCGACCGCCTTGGCGATCCATGGATTGGACGTATCGGGATCGAAGGTCATCGTCTCACTCATGCAGCTGCGGGAAGCCGTGGCGCTCGGCAAGCAGTGCAAGAATGCGCCTGGTGTCATCGGCGAAGACCTTGCCCTTGGCCGTCGGCAAGTCGGCGGGCGGATCGCTGCCGATGATCAGCACCGGCAGCGACTGGTGCCGTTCGCCGAGCGCGTCGATCACCTTGCCTCTCGGCCTCGAAAACGGCACGCGCTCAACGTCGAGTCTGGCGGCGAGATCGGGAAAGGCTGCGAGCAATCCCTCAACCTGGTTGCAATAGGGGCAGACGAACGTCTGGCCCGGCTGATTTGGGTCGGCGAAACCCGGCTGGATGAGAAAGAGCGTGTCGCGCGCCATTGCCGGCCTATTCCGCAGCTGCCGCGGCATGCCGCGAAAAACGGTTTGCCGGTCGCTTCAGGCCGAGATTGTCGCGCAAGGTGCTGCCCTCATACTCGTCGCGGAACAGGCCACGGCGGCGCAGTTCCGGCACCACCAGCTCGATGAAATCCTTCAGGCCGCCGGGCATGATCGGCGCCATGATGTTGAAGCCGTCGGCGCCGTAATTCTCGAACCGCTCTTCCATGGTGTCGGCGATCTGTTGCGGCGTGCCGACCACCTGCCAGTGGCCGCGGGCGCCGGCGATGCGCAGATAAAGCTGCCGGATCGTCAGGTTCTCGCGCCACGCCAGATCGATCACCAGCGCTTGCCGGCTCTTGCCGGCATTGGTCTCCGGCAAATCCGGCACCGGCCCGTCGAGCGGATAGGCGCTGAGGTCGAAGCCGCCGGCCAGCGCCGAGACCAGACCGAGGCCGACTTCCGGCTGGATGAGATCCTGCAGCTGTTCGAACTTCCCCCGCGCCTCGGCTTCAGTGCGGCCGACGACCGGGAAAATGCCTGGCAGGACTTTCAGGTCATCCTCCGAGCGGCCATATTTGCCGAGCCTGCCCTTGACGTCGGCATAGAAGGCGGTGGCTTCGTCGAGCGTGATCTGCGCGGCGAAAATCGCTTCCGCGGTACGAGCCGCCAGCTCTTTGCCCGGACCCGACGCGCCGGCCTGGACCACGACCGGACGACCTTGCGGCGTTCGCGGCGTGTTCAGGGGACCACGCACCTTGAAGTGCTGGCCCTTGTGGTTCAGCACATGCAGTTTGTCCTTGTCGAAATAGCGCCCGCTTGCTCTGTCGCGCGGGAAGGCGTCATCCTCCCAGCTGTCCCACAGGCCGAGCACGACATCGGCGAATTCCTCGGCGCGGTCGTAGCGCTCGCCATGCTGGATATGCGTCTCGTGACCGAAATTGAACGCTGCCTCCGGATCGGAAGAGGTGACCAGATTCCAGCCTGCGCGCCCGCCGCTCAGATGGTCGAGCGACGCGAACTGGCGGGCCAGATTGTAGGGATCGGAAAAACTGGTCGACGCCGTGGCGATGAGGCCGATGTTCCTGGTCACAGCCGACAGTGCCGACAGCAGCGTGATCGGCTCGAACGGATAGACGCCGCTATGCGCCTTGCGGCTGGCGGCCTCGAGGTTGCTCAGCCGCGCCGCGACGCCATCGGCAAAGAAGATCGCGTCGAATTTGGCCGCTTCCGCCAGCCGGGCAAGTTCGACGTAGTCGCCGAGGCTGGTCCCCTCGCCTGCCGCTGGATGGCGCCAGGCCGCCACATGGTGACCGGTGAAGAGCAGAAACGCTCCCAGCTTGAGCTTGTCCTTGCGCCTGGCCATTTTTTTCGCCTCCTCAGCGGTACAGTCCGCCGGCCGGGAATTCCCCGGTCAGCAACCAGGTGCCGATCGTGCGCTTCTTGTATTCGGCCGGATTGTGCAGCGTGTGCGTGCGCACGTTGCGCCAGAACCTGTCGTAGCCGTTGGCCTTGGTGGCTGAGCGGGCGCCCATCACCTCGAAAACCTCGCTCGACGCGTCGAGGCCGACTTGTCCGGCGTAGACATTGGCGGTGGCGAGATCGATCGCCGTCTGCCCGCGCTGCTCCAGGGTCAACGCCTCGCCCTGGCCATAAGCGGCATCGAGGCTGCATGCTGCTATATCGGCCAGTTCGGCCGCGGCGAGCGTGCGGATATAGAGGTCGCCATATTTGCGTTGCACGAACGGATCGTCGGTATGTTTCTCATAGCCGGAATAGACCCAGGGGCGCGATTGCGAGACCGTATAGTCCCGGCCTTCGCTCAGCGCTCCTTGCGCGCTGCCGACGAACAGGTTGAGCAGGACCGCCTGCTGGAACAGTGACGTCAGCGTCTGGAACGGCGTCAGCGGCACCGCGGGCGAGCCAATCAGTTCGTCGTCGCCGACATGCACGTCCTTGAACGTCACCTTGCCGCTGCCGGTCTGCCGCTGGCCGACACCATCCCAGTCATCCTCGATGACGATGCCCTCACGGTCAGCCGGGATCGCTGCCGCTAGTCTATCCTGGCCGTCCTCCCAGGCAACCTGGATGTAGTCTGCGATGTGGGAACCGGAGGAGAACGGCCGAAAGCCGCTCAGGATCCAGCCCGTGCCGTTGCGCCTGGCCGTCGACGTCTTCGACATGGCGTTGCCGGAATTGCCCCAGACCCAGTTCTCCCTTGCCGAGCGTGTCAGCAGCCGGTCCCTCTGCGCCTGCGTGCCACGGAACAGCACGCCATTGAGCGGCAGATGATGGTATCCGTAGAGATGGGCGAGCGAGCCGTCGGTGCGGGCGAATTCGCGCACGACGCGAAGCACCGACAGCCAGGGTGCGCCCTTGCCGCCATAGCGCTTGGGAATCTGCGCCGACGGCAAACCACTTTCCTTCAGCAGGCGGATCTGTTCGACGGGCCGGCCGCCGGCCTTGTCGCGCGCCACGGCATCCCGATCGAAGATTTCGCGCAGTTCGACCGCCGTGGCGACGAACGGGTCGGAAAGGTCAGGGCTGAAGGTCATCGGCGTTTGTCCATGGAAATGCGTCTATTCCACCGCGATGGTCTGCGCCGGCCGCGAGACGGAAGCGGCATAGGCGTCTTCGCCGAACTCGGCCGGATGGCTCCCGGTTATGCGGCTCTCATGGCTGTCGAGATCGGCGAGGAAGAGATCGCGGCTGATGCGCGCGACAACGGCCGGCACATCGCGCCTGATCGACGGCACATCGCCGATCGGCAGGCCGAAACTGACAAAGCCGCCGGGATTGAAGACATGGATATTCCTCAGGAATGGCGCCTCCCCCGGCGCCTTCTCGAGAAATTCATGGCCGAGGCCGAGATAAGGATGGGCGCCGAAAAATTCATCCAGCTCTGCTTCCGGCGGCGCGTACTGGTCGCGCCATAGCCGGATGGTGGCGGCGAAATCGGCGAACTCAGGCTTGCGCGTCGGGTCGGCGAAATAGCCGGTGCCGGCGACGACGAAGTCGAACGCAAACGTCTCGCCTGCGATATCGGTGACGACCTTGCCGTCTTCGACATCCGCATTTGTCCAGGGGGCACCGAGATGGAGATGAAAATTCTGGTGCCGCACCGCCCGCTCCACCGCATCGAGCGGCGGCGTTGAACCGGCCTCGCGGAAGCGCAATGCCTGGCGCCAGCGCACCGCATCGGGCAGCCGAGGATAATTGTCATAGGCGCCGGGATAGCCGCGCACGCGGTTGATCGGCACACTGGCAATGCTGTTGCGGCGGGCAAAGAGACGCACCGATTTCGCGCCGGCCTCAAGGGCAGCTCCGGCCGCATCGAATGCCGAAGCCGCCGACCCGACGACAGCCATTGCCTTGCCCTTGAGCGAGGCAAAATCGATTGCCGCCGAACTGTGTGCGACAAGGCCCCGCGGCAAGGCGGCAAGTACCGCCGGTATCACTGGACCGCCGCTGCCGCCAAAGCCATTGGCCAGAATGATCTTGCGCGCCGTTTCGACCGATGGCGTGCCGTCGGCTTCGAGGTGGAGGCGAAAAAGCCCGCCGGCCGGCTCGATGCGAATGAGACGCGTGCCGTAACGGATGCCGATACCGAGGAACGCGCGATACCATTTCAGGTAGTTCGCCCAATCCGTCCGTGCGATGCGGTCGAATCCGGCATAGGCTTCCGCACCGTGGCGGGCTTCGTACCAGGACTGAAAGCTCAAGCCCGGCAAGCCGAGTTCCGGCCCCGGCAAGCCCTTTGGCGTTCGCAGCCGGTTCATCCGTGCATGAGTGAACCAGATGCCGGCCTTGCTTTCATCCGATGCCGCGTCGACGACAGTAACCTTGCCGATGCCGGCACGCCTCAACGCGAAGGCAAAGGTCGCCCCCGTCTGCCCACCGCCAACGATGAAGACATTGTGGTCGATGCCTTCCCGGTCCGGCACCCAGTTCTGCGGATCGGGGCCGATCAGCCGGAGCGTCTCCCGGGCGTGGTGATCTGGATCGGTCGGTAAGGCCATTTCGGTCCCGGCTGAAGTTGAGCCTCATCAAACTCCGCCTCGGTCGGCAAACAGTCCAGAAATGTTCGCTTTGATTGGCCGGTAGTTTTTTTCACTTGCATTGCAACGACGCGCTTTCACAGCCGACGAATGGGCGGCGCGTGTGGCCTCCCTGAAGCCGGGGCATCTTTTTGATATTGCAGCGGGCTCAAGCGCACTGGTCATTTTATTTCTTACGGCTCACGCGTAATGCGCCGACGCAGTCGGGCATTGGTGTCGAGCACATCAGCGGCGTCGCGTGGTCAGCGGGATCAAGCTTGATCTTGGTCGACCGACATGGGTGACGTCCGCCATCTGAAAGACGGCAGATCGCGGATACACCAGCAACGGTCCTCGCAGGATAGGACAGCGCAGCTACTCAACAGGCGTCCCAAGAGGCCCGTCGGCTACTCCATCGCAGGAACGAAAACCAGAAGAGTAGCGGACCTTTCGTGTGCAGTTTTTGCACACGATCTCTCATAACATATTGATTTTATGTGTTGATCTGTCCCATCCATCACCGGACATTGCGGAGTATCCTGGTGGAGGTGGGCGGCCGACACGATTCGAACTCTGGCGCGACAGGTGAAATGACTGCCGTTCTCAAAGTTTGTTGGCCGATAGTTGGTGCGGGTGGTCGGGCTCGAACCGACACTCCTTTCGGAACTGGATTTTGAATCCAGCGCGTCTACCAGTTTCACCACACCCGCAAGGCGCTAACTCATTTACCTCTCAACGCTCTCATGCTGCACCTACGCAGAGGGTGGCAGTTCGAGAATTAAGCGGCTCTTAACTCCTAACCCATTGACCTCCAATCCTATTACCCTGCGGGCTGACGGTAGACGCATCCTGATTTTGAGTCGAGCGCGTCTACCAATTCCGCCATAGGGGCTCAGGCCGGGCGGCCTGGATGGGCGCGGACTATACGGTTGGAGGCCTGTTCGTCAACTGGCCAAATCCCGACATCTGGGCTCGCTCAAGCCTCAGCCTTTCGATTTCGTGAAGCAGCTGCCATTGTGCAGCGCGGAAAATCTTTCTAGACAGGCGGCGCATGTCATTGAAGCGCACCTCGTCCGACGAGGTTGATGCTGGGCGCTTCCAAGTCTTGTTTGTACATGTCGTGATCCCAAGACCGCTTCTGGTTTGGGCGTGCATTAGGAGTGCCGATGCTTCGCGGACTTTACGACTGGACCTTGTCGCTGGCGGCGAGCAAATCCGCCGAATGGTGGCTGGCCTTCATCGCCTTCGTCGAGAGCTCGGTGTTCCTGGTGCCGGCCGACGTCCTCTATCTGCCGATGGCGCTGTCGCGGCCGGATCGCGCCTATCGTTACGCGCTGGTCGCCACCGTCGCCTCGGTGCTGGGCGGCATCGCCGGCTGGTTCATCGGCCATTATGCCTATGATGCGATGGCGCGGCCGATCCTCGAATTTTATGGCAAATATGACGAGTTCGAGGCGATGCGCGTCTCATCGGGTGTTGGCTTCATCATCCTGATGCTGGTCACCTCCGGCCTCGCCCATCTGCCGCCGATCAAGGTTGTGACGATCCTGTCGGGCGTCATCGGTGTTCCTTTGCTGCTGTTCATCGTGCTGGCAATCGTGGCGCGCGGTGCTCGCTTCCTGTTTCTCGCGTGGCTCTTGCGCCGCTATGGCGAGCCGATCCGCCACTTCATCGAAAAGCGCCTTGGCCAGATTGCAGGCGCCGCCGCCGCCGCCCTGATTTTGCTCTATATCGTCGTCAAATACGCCGTCTGAACGGCATCGAACCGAATGGACTGAGCCCGATGACAGCGACCGTGAATACCGATACCGGACGCCAGCGGCTGCGCACCGCCCTGTTCCTCGCTGTCGCCATGGCCGCCACGGTCGGCTCGGCGCTGGCCTTCCAGTATCTCGGCGGCTACATCCCCTGCAAGCTCTGCCTCGAGCAGCGCACGCCTTACTACGTCGGCGTGCCCTTGATGCTGCTGGCGGTGCTTGCGTCGGCTCTTCAGGCGCCAGCCTGGGTAAGCCGTGGCCTGCTGGCCATTGGCGGCCTGCTGATGCTCTACGGCGGCTATCTCGGCGTTTATCACTCCGGCGTCGAATGGGCGTGGTGGCCAGGCCCGACCGATTGCACCGCAGCCGCCGGGCCGGTGGACACCGGCGGCAAGGGCGTGCTCGATGCGCTCGACAAATTCGTCCCGCCCTCCTGCGACAAGGCGGCGCTCCGCATCCTCGGCCTGTCGCTGGCCGGCTGGAACGCCATCGCCAGCTTTGTCCTGGCAGTCGTAGCCTTCCGCAGCGCCTTCGCCCGCGACTGATTTAGCGCGACACGAGATCATCCAAGAATTCGGCAGGCTGAGTCGGGTGGAGTGATTGCCGAGAACCGAAGCGGAGCGGACATTGGTCCGTGAGCATCGGAAGCGCAGAAAATCGCTTCAGACGGCCAGCCTCCCGAATTATCGGATGATCTCACGGCTCGAGTTCGACATCCCAGTACAGATAATCCATCCAGCTTTCGTGTAGATGGTTGGGCGGGAACAGCCGGCCGTTATTATGCAAATCATGCACCGTCGGCTGGTAGGGCTTCTGCAGCGGCCACATCTTGGCGTGGGCCGGCATCATGCCGCCCTTCCTCAGATTGCAGGGCGAGCAGGCAGCGACGACATTCTCCCAGGTCGTGGCGCCGCCGCGATGGCGAGGAATGACATGGTCGAACGTCAGATCGTCCGGCGTGCCGCAATATTGGCATTGGAAACGGTCACGGAGGAAGACGTTGAAACGGGTAAACGCCGGATGCCTCGACGGCTTCACATAAGCCTTCAGGCTGACGACGCTCGGCAGCTTCATCGAAAAGGTCGGTGAAGAGACGGCGTGTTCGTATTCGGCGACGATGTTCACCCTCTCGAGGAACACCGCCTTGATGGCATCCTGCCAGGACCAGAGCGACAGGGGGTAATAGCTGAGCGGACGGTAATCCGCGTTCAGCACCAGCGCTGGAAGCCCATCCGGAGATACGGCAACCGTCACGTCGTTGACCTCCTTCACCCTAGAACCGGTCGGCGCGGATACTGTAAGCCCGACATGACAGGGATGTGAAGCGGATTGTCGATCATGCCGGGTCTCAAAAACGCATGATTTCAATGCTTTTTTGCGGATTCAGGCCGGAGGCGCGGCATCCCTGCCCTTCAATTCGCGATAATAAGCCCAGAAAAGCCGCGATGCGACACCGCGCCACGGGCTCCATGATTCGGCAAGCCGGATCAGCATTTTCTCCGGCGGACGCGGGTCGATGCCTAGTGCATGGCCGACCGCGCTCTGCAATGCAACGTCGCGCGCCGGAAAGATGTCCGGGTGTCCGGCGGCAAACAAAAGGTAGACTTCAGCCGTCCACGGGCCGATCCCCGGCACCCTGGTCATGGCCGCGATCGCCTCGCTTGCATCGAGCCGACAGAGGTGATCGAGGTCGAGCCCGTCGGCCACCGCCCGGGCGACGGCAAGCAGGCCGCGCTGTTTGGGTCGCGACAGCCCGGCCTCGCGAAAGATCACCTCGTCGGCGGCAAGTATCGCCTGCGGCGTCAGCGGATCGAGCAGTCTCGTCAGCCGGCCGAAGATGGCGTCGGCGCTCGCGCGGGACACTTGTTGCGAAACGACGATGGAAGCAAGGCTCCTGAACCCCGGCTCCGATAGCCTGAGCGGCACCTCGCCGGCCATGCCGCGCACTCTTTCCAGGCGTGGGTCGAGTAAGCATAGCCTATCCAGCCCTTGCGCAATGTCGTCGAGACTGGCGATGCGTTGCATGTCTGCTTGTTCCAAAATCAAAAGTGCCGCACGCTTCGTCACGTGTCCCTCTGGACGCACGACGCCACCGGCGCAAAGTAGCAATTGGCGAAAGCGCCACACAACCCGATTGCCGCCGGACAATGACACTGCTGACATTCCGCTTCGCGCCGAGCCCGAACGGCGAACTGCATCTCGGCCATGCCTATTCGGCGCTGCTCAATCAGAAATTGGCAAAGGCGACGGGCGGACGCCTGCTGCTGCGCATCGAGGATATCGACACGACACGCTGCACGCCGGAATTCGAGGCAGGCATTTTTCGCGACCTGAAATGGCTGAGGCTTGGCTGGGAGGAACCGGTGCGCCGCCAGTCCGAGCATTTTGCCGAATATCGGGCGATGCTCGAGCGGCTGATCGAGGAAGAACTTGTCTACCCGGCCTTCATGAGCAGAAGTGAGATCCGCGCCTTTATCGCCGACAGCGAGAAGCGTGGCCGCGACTGGCCGCGCGACCCGGACGGCGTGCCGCTCTATCCTGCCGCCGACAAGGCGTTGACGGCGAGCGAACGCAAGCGGCGCCAGGCCGAAAATGTGCCATTTGCCTGGCGGCTGGACGTCGATGCGGCAATAGCGCGCGCCGGCAAGGACCTGTCATGGGCCGAATACACGAACGAGACGCTCTCCGCGACGCGTCGTGTCGAAGCCCATCCGCAGGATTGGGGCGACGTGGTCGTGGCGCGCCGCGAAATCCCGACCAGCTATCACCTCGCCGTCACCATGGACGACGCGCTGCAGGGCGTCAGCCATGTCGTGCGCGGCCAGGATCTCTATTCCGCGACCAGCGTGCAGCGGCTGCTTCAGCAACTGCTTGGCCTGCCGCAGCCGGCCTATTTTCACCATCGCCTGATCCTCGGCCCGGACGGACGAAAACTGTCGAAGAGTCTTGGCGATACCGGCCTTGCCGCCCAGCGTAAGACGGGCGCATCGCCGGACGATGTGAGGCGGCTGGTCGGTCTCTAGCGGCGCCAAAGGCATTCCTTGAATGGAAATGAGCCTATGGATCAACGGTTTGGTTTTGCCTTCCGCTCGGAACGGCATTAGAGCAAGCGCGACAATCAGTCCTCACCGACGCGTGGCCTCCGGAAAAATGCACAGCCTCAAGCGGTTCATCCCCGCCTCTTTCGTCGTCCTGTGGGCGACCGGCTTCATCGGCGCGCGCTATGCCACGCCGTGGGCGGAGCCCTTTACCTTCCTGGCCGCGCGCTTTGTCCTGGCCGCAATCCTGCTTGTCGCTTTGATGGCCGCGCTTGGTTCGAGCCGTGCCACCCGCGACGAGGCGCTGCACGCGACCGGCGCCGGCATCCTGATGCATGGGGTCTATCTCGGCGGCGTGTTCTGGGCCATCCACCGGGGCATGCCCGCCGGGCTTTCAGCCCTGATCGTCGGCCTGCAGCCGCTGATCACGGCAGTGCTCGCCGGCAGGCTTCTCGGCGAGGCCATCCTGCCGCGCCACTGGGCCGGTCTCGGCCTCGGGCTGATCGGTGTGGTGATCGTGCTCTGGCCGAAGCTCGGCGCGCTCGGCGGCGGGGTGACGGCCGAAACACTGGGCGCCTCACTTGTCTCGGTGCTCGGCATGAGCGCCGGCACGATCTGGCAGAAGCGCTTTGCTTCCGGCGGCGATCTGGTGGCTGCCACGTTCTGGCAATATGTCGGCGGCGCATCTGTAATGGCCTTGGCCTCGCTAGCCTTCGAGACGCGAACGGTCATCGTCAATGGCGAACTGATCTTCGCCATGGCCTGGCTCGTGCTGGTGCTGTCGATCGGCGCCATCTTCCTGTTGATGGTGATGATCCGCGACGGCGAAATGTCGAAGGTCGCCTCGCTGTTTTACCTCGTGCCGGCCGTCACCGCGGTCATCGCCTGGGCATTGTTCGGTGAGCACTTGAGCCCGCTCCAGATCGCCGGCATGGCGATCGCGACGCTCGGCGTCGGGCTGGCGACGGCTCAGCCGCCGACGCGGGCACGCGCCTCTAAATAGCGGCTGATCGCGGCGTTGAGCTCGCCACCGAGGATGAAGATCGCTGATACGATGTAGAGGAAGACGACGGCGATCATGATCGAGGCGAGGCCGGCATAGGTCGTCACATAGGACGAGAAATGATCGAGATAGGCGGCGAAGATGGTCGACCCGATGAGCCAGCCGACCAGCGTGAAGATGATGCCAGGCACGATCGAAACGAAGCGGCGCTTGCCGGCTGGCAACCAGAAATGCACGGCGAACAGGCCGCCGATGATGACGACCGAGGCGATGACGTAACGCCACAGCGTGATCGTGCCCATGTAGGGCTTTATCCATTCGAAATGCGACTCGGCCAGCCGTGCCAGCAACGGCGCGAAGACCAGCAGCACGCTGATGGCCAAAAACCCGGCCGTCGCGATCAGCACGAAGATGATGCTCTGCACCCGCCGGTAGATGATGCCGCGCGTTTCCGAGACACGATAGGCCCGGTTGAGCGAGGTGCGCAGCGCCTCGATGCCGTTCGAGGCGAAATATCCGGCAAGCACGATACCGTAGGTCAACAGGTCACTGCGCCGGACGGTAAGCACGTTGAGTACCTCGCGCGCGATCGGTTTGGCGATCTGCTCGGGCCATGTGTCGAACACAAGGTGCACGGCGGTGTCGGCGAAAGCCTGCGCGCCGAAAAAACTCGCCAGCGTCGTGGCGAAGATCAGGAAAGGAAAAAGCGCCATCAGCGCGGTGATCGCCAGATGGCTGGCCATTGCCCAGCCGTCGTCGGTGTTGAAATGGCCGAGCGCGTCGTAGAGGACGCGTTTGAGGGCTACGATCTTCCGCAACAAGAACCGCGTTCCCTTCGATTGTCCCGACGCCGCGAATATGGGAAGGGTTTGCGGTAAATGACAACCCTAGGTCAAACCACCATTCCTCCCGGAGAAGAGTTGCGCACCATCATTGTCACAGGTGCCTCTTCCGGTATAGGCGCCTATTGCGCCCATGCTCTTAAGAGGGAAGGCTGGCGGGTGTTCGCAACGGCCCGAAAGCCCGAAGATATCGCCGCGCTCGAGGCCGACGGCATCGAGGCCTTTTATCTGGACTACACCGAGCCCGGATCGATCGAGGCGCTGGTGGCGTCGGTGCTGGAACGGACCGGCGGCCGGCTCGGTGCGCTCTTCAACAATGGCGCCTACGGACAACCCGGCGCCGTCGAGGACCTGCCGGTCGAGGCTTTACGGCAGCAGTTCGAAGCCAATGTCTTTGGCTGGCATGATCTCACTCGCCGCGTCGTACCGGTGATGCGCCGTCAGGGCCATGGTCGTCTCGTTCATTGCTCATCGATCCTCGGCCTCGCGCCGGTGCCTTTTCGCGGCGCCTACTCGGCATCGAAGCACGCTATCGAAGGGCTGATGCTGTCCCTCTATCAAGAACTCCGGGGTAGCGGCATCCATGTTTCGCTGATCGAGCCGGGGCCGGTGAAATCGAAGATCGCCAGCAACAGCCTTGCGTGGTTCCTGGCAAATATCGATCACGAGAATTCCGTTCATCGCCTTGCCTATGCGGCGCAACTCAAACGGCTGCGGGCCGGCGGCAGCACATCGCGGCTGAAGCCCGGGGCGGAGGTGGTTTATGCCGCCTTGCGCCATGCGCTTCTGTCGCGGCGCCCGCGCCCGCATTATGTGGTAACAGTGCCGGCCAGGATCGGTGTGATCCTTAAACGCATCCTGCCGGCTTCTGCACTCTACCGTCTGCTCGCCAAACGCGCCTGAACGCAATTCAACTGGAACACACCATGGCAACCGTCTTCAACATCCTCGCCGTTCTTGTCATGGTCGCAGTGGTGATCGTGCTGATCCGCGGCCTCATCAACATGATGCGCGGCGGCTCCAGCATGACCTCCAACAAGCTGATGCAGACGCGCGTGCTCTTGCAGTTCGTGGCCTTGGTGCTGATCATGCTGGCGGTGTATTTCACCCGTAAGTGACCCAGCACCAGCCGGGAGGTACCCCGTGGTCAAACTCAACAAGATCTACACCCGCACTGGCGACGATGGCACCACCGGTCTCGGCTCCGGCGAGCGGCGGCTGAAATCCGACCTTCGCATCGACGCCTACGGCACGGTCGACGAGGCCAATGCCTGCATCGGCATGGCCCGCATTCATACCGCGGCAGTAAATCCGGCGATCGATGCGATGCTCGGCCGCATCCAGAACGACCTTTTCGACCTCGGCGCCGATCTGGCAGTCCCCGATAATGGCAAGCCGCTCGACTACGAGCCGTTGCGCATCATCGCCTCGCAGACCGACCGCATCGAACAGGATATCGATCTCCTCAACAAGGACCTTGAGCCGCTCAAATCCTTCGTGCTCAACGGCGGTACGCCGGCAGCGGCTGCCCTTCACCTCGCCCGCACGGTGGCCCGCCGCGCCGAGCGCGTCATGGTTGCGCTGTCGCAAGATCCAGACGAGCAGGTCAACCGCGAGGGGATAAGATACATCAACCGTGTCTCGGACTTTCTGTTCGTCGCCGCACGCGCGGTCAATGACAACGGAAATGCCGACGTGCTATGGGTTCCCGGCAAGAACCGCTGAATCTGCCGGAACCGGGAGAGGCCTGATGTTTATCCCGCTTTACGACACCAACAGGCTGCGGCACATCAAGCTGCAATATGTGACCATCGGCCTGATCGCGCTCAATGTGTTGATCTACCTTATCACTACGCTTGGCGGTGAGGACTTCTCCAACGCCGCGGTGCTGGGCCTCGGCTTCATCCCGTCGGTCGTGCATGACAGCGTCGAGCTCGCTCCGCAATTCGTCGTCATTCCGGAGAGCCTGAGCTACCTGACCTATTCCTTCCTGCACGCAGATATCTTCCACCTCGGCGGCAACATGCTGTTCCTGTGGGTGTTCGGCGACAATGTCGAGGATGCACTCGGCCACATCCGCTACCTCGTCTTCTATCTGCTTTGCGCCATTGCCGGCGCTTTCTTCCAGGGTCTGGTTGCCTGGGATTCGCGGGTGCCGCTGATTGGCGCGTCGGGCGCCATCGCCGGTGTGGTCGCCGCCTATCTGATCCTTTATCCGCGGGTGAAGGTATGGGTGCTGGTCTTCGCGCGCATCCCGTTGCGCATCCCGGCCTTCATCCCGCTGATCCTGTGGATCCTGTTCCAGATCTTCATGTTCTCCCAGGGGGGCGAGGATCAGGTTTCCTGGGCCTGCCATATCGGCGGCATCATCGCTGGAGCCGTGCTGGTGCTTGTCTTGCGCAGCCGCGGCGTACCGCTACTCGCCGGCGCAGACGAGGAGCCGGCCGTGGTCGCCGGTCCGGCGCCCGTAGCCGGGGAGCCGGCGCCAAGCGACCCACAACCTGCGCAGCCGGCGCCGCGCTGGGGCCGGGGAAGCGTTTCCGGTCCGGACTGAACCGATTTGAGTGCTTCGCCGAGGATCCGAGTGCGCCTCGGATATTGACGCGCGGGGTCGCCGCAACTACGGAAGCGCCACCCTACTGGCGTGGCGAAGACCAGAATTCCGTCCGGAATGTCGGCTTTCGACAACTATGAAGAGGTGCACGCTGCTATAGCGCGCCCGACGAGCGTGAAAAGACTATCGTGAAAGAGGTGGCAGGCAAATGAAGATCCTTGTGCCCGTGAAGCGGGTTGTGGATGCGAACGTCAAGGTCCGGGTGAAGGCGGACGGTTCGGCGGTGGAACTCGCCAACGTCAAGATGGCGATGAACCCGTTCGACGAGATCGCGGTCGAAGAGGCGATCCGGCTGAAGGAAGCTGGCAAGGCCGAAGAGATCATCGTCGTGTCGATCGGGCCGCAGCAGGCACAGGAGACCTTGCGCACGGCGCTCGCCATGGGCGCTGACCGCGCCATCCTGGTCAAGACCGACGAGCAGACTGAGCCGCTGGGCGTCGCCAAGGTGCTGAAGGGCGTCGTCGAGGCAGAACAGCCCGGCCTTGTCATTCTCGGCAAGCAGGCGATCGACGACGATTCCAACCAGACCGGCCAGATGCTGGCCGCACTTCTCGGCTGGGCGCAGGGCACCTTCGCCTCCAAGATCGTGCTCGACGG
The DNA here is from genome assembly GCF_040318825.1 of Mesorhizobium sp. M1006. NCBI lineage: Bacteria > Pseudomonadati > Pseudomonadota > Alphaproteobacteria > Hyphomicrobiales > Phyllobacteriaceae > Mesorhizobium > Mesorhizobium sp. M1006. The sequence goes on along the minus strand of NZ_JAMYMZ010000012.1, from coordinate 85,095 downwards.
TGACAAGGCCACGGTGACGCGCGAGGTCGATGGCGGCCTGCAGACGCTGGAACTGAAGATGCCGGCGATCGTCACGGCCGATTTGCGGCTGAACCAGCCACGCTACGCTTCTCTGCCCAATATCATGAAGGCCAAGAAGAAGCCGCTCGACGAGAAGAGCCCTGCCGATTACGGCGCCGACGTCAAGCCGCGGCTTAAAGTGATCAAGACCGAGGAGCCGGGCGGCCGCAAGGCGGGCGTCAAGGTCGAGAGCGTCGCCGAACTGGTAGACAAGCTGAAGAACGAAGCCGGCGTGCTCTAAGGAAATCCGATGAGGCCGGCCTGCAAACGGCCGGTTCTCCGCTTCCGGTGCTCACGTACTGAAGTACGCTCCGCTCCGGTTCTCGAAACCAACCGTTTTCGACTCGGCCTGACCGGATTTCAGGAGCCTCGAAGACGAAAGTCAGGAAAACATCATGGCTATTCTTCTGATTGCCGAACACGACAACGCTGCGCTTTCCGACCAGACCGCCAAGGCGCTTTCGGCGGCGCTCCAGATCGGTTCGGACGTGCATGTGCTGGTTGCCGGCAAAGGCGCCAAGCCGGCAGCGGACGCCGCCGCCAAGCTCAAGGGCGTCACCAAGGTACTGCTCGCCGACGCCGACGAACTGACCGAGCGTCTCGCCGAACCGCTGGCGGCACTCGTCGTTTCGCTTGCTGAGCCATACGAGACGATCATCGCGCCGGCGACCTCGTCGGGCAAGAACGTCGCGCCCCGCGTGGCGGCGCTGCTCGATGTCGCCCAGATATCTGAAATCATCGAAGTCGTGTCGCCCGACACCTTCAAGCGCCCGATCTATGCCGGCAACGCCATCCAGACGGTGCAGTCCAGTGACGCCAAGAAGGTCATCACGGTGCGTACCGCTTCCTTCCAGGCAGCGCCCGAGGGCGGTTCCGCGTCGGTCGAGACGGTCCAGGCGGCGGCCAATCCCGGCCTGTCGAGCTTTGTCGAGAACAAGCTCTCCGAGACCGACCGTCCAGAGCTGACCTCGGCCAAGATCATCATCTCGGGCGGCCGTGCGCTGGGCTCCTCCGAGAAGTTCCAGGAGGTCATCCTGCCGGTCGCCGACAAGCTCGGTGCGGCGGTTGGCGCATCTCGCGCCGCCGTCGATGCCGGCTATGCGCCGAACGACTGGCAGGTCGGCCAGACCGGCAAGGTGGTAGCGCCCGACCTTTATATTGCCGTCGGCATCTCCGGTGCCATCCAGCACCTTGCCGGCATGAAGGATTCGAAGGTGATCGTTGCCATCAACAAGGACGAGGAAGCGCCGATCTTCCAGGTCGCCGACTACGGTCTCGTCGGCGATCTCTTCGTCATTCTGCCGGAACTGCAAAAGGCGCTTTGACGCCTTCTGCCAAAGCGTATTAAATTCTGAGGGGTGGGGTAGACGAAGTCGCCCCGCCCTTTTAGTTTGCACTGCACAAAAAACGGGCCGCAAAGGCCTCGACGGGATCGGGTAATGAGCAAGATCGAGACGATCGGCATCATCGGCGCGGGCCAGATGGGTGGCGGCATCGCCCATGTGTCGGCGCTGGCGGGCTATAAGGTGCTGGTTTACGATATTTCGCCCGACCGCATCGAAAAGGGCATCGCTACGATCAGCGGCAACATGGCCCGTCAGGTCGGCTCCGGCAAACTCGAGGAAAAGCTGCGCAATGAGGCGATGGCGCGCATTTCGGCGGCACCGGCCATGGCCGACCTTGCGGGCGCCGATCTGGTGATCGAAGCAGCGACCGAGGACGAGACGGTCAAGCGCAAGATCTATGCCCAGCTCTGCCCGCAGCTCAACCCCGAGGCCATCCTGGCGACGAACACGTCATCGATCTCGATCACACGGCTGGCTTCGCAGACCGACCGGCCGGAACGCTTCATCGGCATACATTTCATGAATCCGGTTCCGGTGATGAAGCTGGTCGAACTGGTGCGCGGCATCGCCACCGAGGACCAGACCTTCGAGGCGGCAAAAACCTATGTGAAGCAGCTCGACAAGACGATCACCGTCTCGGAGGATTTCCCGGCCTTCATCGTCAACCGCATCCTGCTGCCGATGATCAACGAGGCGATCTACACGCTCTATGAAGGTGTCGGCTCGGTCGACGCCATCGATACCGCCATGAAGCTCGGCGCCAACCATCCGATGGGGCCGCTGCAGCTTGCCGATTTCATCGGGCTCGATACCTGCCTGTCGATCATGCAGGTGCTGCATGACGGGCTGTCGGATTCGAAATACCGCCCCTGCCCGCTGCTGGTCAAATATGTCGAGGCCGGCTGGCTCGGCCGCAAGACCGGGCGCGGCTTCTACGACTATCGCGGCGAGCATCCCGTTCCGACACGCTGATCGCCTCGCTACCAGCGCACAAAAAATCGTCCGCCGAGCGCCCCGAGCACGGCAAGGATGGCGACCGCGATCGTATACCAGGTGCCGACGAAAAGCGGCGAATCGTCAAAGCAATGAGCCGCATAGAAGGTCGCCGCCAGCCCGCCGGCAAGCAGGCCCGCGGCCGCACCGGCAAGCACCGGCCTTGTCGGCGCGCCATGGCGCAGCACCGCGAGAAAGACGGCAAGCGGGCCGATCCCGATCAACGGAATGAAGGTCAGGCAGATGACCATGTTCGTGCCGACCAGGCGCGTGCCCCAGTCGGACGCAGGCACGGCGAAGAGTTCGAGAATCACAGCCACAATCACCAGCAGCGGCGCGGCGACCATCCAGCTCACCGCCCGGCCGGTCGATGCACCGGGCGTCGACAGCCCACGCACCAGGACAAAGGCGCTGGCGGCAAGAGCAATCGTGAAGACGAATTTGGACAGGAACCGCATCGTGTGCATGGCGATCGCAATGTCGGGGCGCGGGCCGATCGTCAGCCAGAAAACCGCGGCCGCGATCACGATGGCCGCGCCGGCGGCAAGCCACCAGGCGGTGCCTAGCGGCAGCGCCTTGCTGCGGGCATCGGCGTCAAGCGCCTTGATGAAATCTTCGGTCCTCATGTTATTCCCGCCCCGCCCTGAACCGTTTGGCAATGGCGGCAAGCCCGCGGTGCAGTGACACCCGCACAGCCGTCTCGCTGATGCCGAATTTGGCCGCGGTCTCACCGATTGACCGGCCTTCGACCGATACGGCCGAGACGACGGAACGCTGTGCCGGCGGCAGGCTGTCGAGCGCCCGGTTGACGTCGCGCTCGCTCACCGTCTCCGATTCCGGCTCGGCAAAGGTCTCGGCGATTTCGTCGATCTCGATCTCGATCCGCCGACCGCGCCGCCGGAACGCATCGATCAGCTTGAAGCGGGCTATTGCATAGACCCAAGGCAGCACCGGCGCATCATGGCGCCAGGTGTGTCGTTTCACATGAATGGCCAGCAAGGTTTCCTGCACGACATCCTCGGGATCCACCCCGCCCTGCACGATCTTGCGCCGGGCAAAGCCACGAACGAGCGCGGCGATCCGGTGCAGAAAGTCGGCATAGGCCCTTTCGTCTCCGGCGATCGCGGCCCGCAGCAGCCGTGAAAGCTCGGCTTCGTCCTTGCCGCTCACAAGAGTTCACTCCCCGATATTCGCGTCTCGGCGCTGATTTGTTACGGGGCCGGCGAAATAATGTCCAAGGCAAATTAGCTGAGCATCACGAAAGTTTGCTCCTTTTGAGCGATTGAGTGGGTCAGCAATGTTGACTGCACCAGTCAGGTATTGGTAGGTGCAGCGTGCCAAGCCAAAGACCATCGAAATCGAGGACGACGCCATGAAATATGCTCTTTCCGCCCTTGCCGGCGCGACAGCACTTGCAATCAGCCTGATCGCCGGCCCGGCAATAGCAGAGGACGAGGGCATCGTCGTTTACAACGCCCAGCACGAAAACCTGACCAAGGCCTGGGCGGAGGGATTCACCAAGGAAACCGGCATCAAGGTTACCGTCCGCAATGGCGGCGACAGCGATTTCTCCAATCAGATCGTTGCGGAAGGCACCGCTTCGCCCGCCGATGTATTCCTGACGGAGAATTCGCCGGCCATGGCATTGGTCGAGGCGGCCGGCCTGTTCGCACCGGTCGACACCGAGACGCTGGCCCAGGTTCCGCAGGAGTACCAGCCGGCGAGCGGCAAATGGGTCGGCGTTGCCGCGCGCAGCACCGTCTTTGCCTACAACAAGACCAAGCTGAGCGCCGACCAGCTGCCCAAATCGCTGCTCGATCTCGCCGATCCGAGCTGGAAGGGCCGCTGGGCCGCTTCGCCCTCCGGCGCCGATTTCCAGGCGATCGTCAGCGCGCTTCTGCAGCTCAAGGGTGAGGCGGCGACGGCCGAATGGCTGAAGGCGATGAAGGAGAATTTTACCGCCTATAAGGGCAACAGCACGGTGATGAAGGCGGTCAATGCCGGCGAGGTCGAAGGCGGCGTGATCTATCACTATTACTACTACGGCGATCAGGCCAAGACCGGCGAGAACAGCAAGAACGTCGAGTTGCACTATTTCAAGCATCAGGATCCCGGTGCTTTCGTCTCGATTTCCGGCGGCGGCGTACTGGCCTCGAGCAAGCACCCGAAGGAAGCGCAGGCTTTCCTGAAATGGGTCACCGGCAATCGTGGCCAGGACGTGCTGAAAACAGGCGATTCGTTCGAATACGCAGTCGGCAAGGGCGCCGAGTCCAACCCGAAGCTGGTGCCGCTGGCCGATCTGCAGGCGCCGAAAGTCGACCCGACGACGCTGAACTCGAAAAAGGTGACCGACCTGATGACGGCGGCCGGCTTGCTTTAGCCGGCGTTCGTCCTAAAAGGGCAACCGACTGCGCTCCTGTGGGAATTCGCTTTCCACAGGAGCGCTCTGTTTTCAAGATGGCATTTGCCTATGACCACAAGCTACCCGCGAGATTATCCGCCGCCGATCGTTTCCGCCTCCGGGCGGAGCTGGCGCAACGTCTGATCTGATGCAATCCGCGATCGATCTCGCACGCCCAGGCTTGCCGGCCGACGCCACGGCCGTGCGGGCACGTCGTTGGTCGGTCTCATGGATTGCGTTGGCTGCCGTCTTTGTCTCGCTTTTCGCGCTGCTGCCGCTTGCCTTCATCGTCTGGGTGGCGGTGCAGACCGGCTGGGAAACGGTGGCGGCGCTGGTGTTCAGGCCGCGCGTCGGCGAACTTCTGGTCAACACCAGCCTGCTGGTGGTTCTGGCGGTGCCGATCTCGATCGTGCTGTCGGTCACGCTGGCCTGGCTGACCGAGCGCAGCGATCTGCCGGGTGCCCGCCTATGGTCCTGGCTGTCGGTGGCGCCGCTCGCCATTCCCGCCTTCGTCCACAGTTACGCCTGGATCACCATGGTGCCCAGACTGCACGGCCTGTGGGCCGGCGTGCTTGTGTCCGTCATCGCCTATTTCCCGTTCCTTTATCTGCCGGTGGCGGCGGCATTGCGACGGCTTGATCCCGCTCTCGAGGATGCAGCGGCAGCCCTTGGTCTCGGCCCGTGGCGTGTGTTCAGGCGTGTCGTGCTGCCGCAGCTCCGGCTCGCCATTTGCGGCGGCTCCCTGCTGGTCGGCCTGCATCTCCTGGCCGAATACGGGCTCTATGTCTTCATCCGCTTCGACACCTTCACCACCGCGATCGTCGACCAGTTCCAGTCGACCTTCAACGGTCCCGCCGCCAACATGCTGGCCGGCGTGCTGGTGACCTGCTGCCTTGTGCTGCTCGGGCTGGAGGTGCTGGTGCGCGGCGAGGAGCGCTATGCCCGCGTCGGTTCGGGTGCTGCGCGCCAGCAGCAGCGCACGGGCCTTGGGCGCGCCACCATTCCTTGCCTGCTGCTGCCTGCCATTACCACGCTGCTGGCGCTCGGCGTACCGTTCGCCACTATCGGCCGCTGGCTCATGGCCGGCGGCGCCGATGTCTGGCGGCTCGACGAGATCGGCCTGGCGCTTGGCCAAACGCTGTTCCTAGCAATTGCCGGCGCGCTGCTTGCCACCGTCGCGGCAATGCCGATGGCGTGGATTTCGATCCGCGCGCCGGGGCGGCTGCAACGCGTCCTGGAGGGCTGCAACTATATCGTCGGCGCGTTGCCCGGCGTTGTCATCGCCCTGGCGCTGGTCACCATCGCCGTGCGTATCGCTATGCCGCTCTACCAGACCCTGTTCACCATCCTGGTCGCCTATGCGCTGATGTTCCTGCCGCGCGCCCTGATTAGCCTCAGGGCGTCGATCGCACAGGCGCCGGTCGAGCTCGAACGCGCCGCCTCCAGCCTCGGCCGGTCGCCGCTCAAGGCGCTGTGGTCGACGACCATCCGCCTGTCGGCGCCGGGCGCCGCAGCCGGCATGGCGTTGGTCGCGCTGGGTATCATGAACGAATTGACCGCAACCCAGATGCTGGCGCCCAACGGCACCCGCACGCTGGCCATGGCGTTCTGGTCCTATAGCGGCGAGATCGACTATGCGTCGGCGGCGCCTTATGCCCTGATCATGGTGGCGATGTCGCTGCCTTTGACCTGGTTGCTCTACGTCCAGTCGAAGCGGATGGCCGGGCGATGAGCTTTCTCGAGCTGAGCGGCATCCACAAGCACTACGGGCCCGTGGCAGCACTTGCCGGCGTCGACCTCAGCGTGGCCAGCGGCAGCCGTACGGCAATCGTCGGGCCGTCCGGTTGCGGCAAGACCACCTTGCTGCGGCTGATCGCCGGCTTCGAGGCGCCGGACCAGGGCCGCATCGTGCTTGATGACGAGGTGCTGGCCGATGGCGACACGGCCGTGCCGGCGCATCGCCGCGGCATCGGGCTGGTGGCGCAGGACGGCGCTCTATTCCCGCATCTGAGCATCGCCGCCAATATCGGCTTCGGCATGGGGCGTCACGAGGAAAAGCGCAGTGAGCGCATCGCCGAGCTCGCCTATGTCGTCGGGCTGGACAAAGGTATCCTGAAGCGCCGTCCGCACGAACTCTCCGGTGGCCAGCAGCAGCGCGTCGCGCTCGCCCGCGCCATGGCCATGAAGCCGCGGCTGATGCTGCTCGACGAGCCGTTCTCGGCGCTCGACACCGGCCTGCGCGCCTCGATGCGCAAGGCCGTGGCCGAGCTCCTTGAAACCGCCGGCATCACCACCATCCTGGTCACCCACGACCAGGCCGAGGCGCTGTCATTCGCCAGCCAGGTCGCGGTGATGCGCGACGGCAAATTCTCGCAGGTCGGCACGCCGCGCGAGCTCTATTTCAAGCCGAAGGACAGGATGGTCGCCGAGTTCCTTGGCGACGCCATCGTCCTGCCGGCAAGGATCGCCGATGGCTTCGCCATCTCGCCGCTCGGCCGCATCGCTGTCGACAGCTCGGAGCGGCGCGACGTCGCCCGCATCATGCTGCGGCCGGAGCAGGTGTTGCTTAAGCGCACATCGCGTGAAGGCATGTCCGGCACGCCGGACATGCTGTTCGGCGAGGTGACAGAATCGGAGTTCGCCGGCTCGATGTGCACCATCGCGGTGCGTCTGTTGAACAGCCCCGATCCGCCCGACGCCGCCGCTATCGGCAATACGCCGTTGATCCTGCGCAAGCCGGGCATGGACGCGCCGGCGATCGGCGAGATCGTCCGGCTGACCGTGTCGGGCAAGGCGCATGTGTTTGCCTGAACGGTTTTGCGCAAGGCCGACTTCAATCGACCCGTTTGCCCGCCTGATCGAACCAATGCAGCTTTTCGGACCTGGCCACGACGCGCAATTGGTCGCCTGGCTTGGCGCTGGCGCGGCCTGAGACGCGCACGACGATGCGGTTGCCGGCTGCCACGCAATGGAGAAAGCTTTCGGCACCGACCGGTTCGACCGCTTCCACTGTTGCCGGCAGCGCGAGCGCGCCGGCCGGCGCCTCTGCCGCGAAGGTGATGTCGGCGTCCTCCGGGCGAAAGCCTAGTGTCACTGCCTTGCCCTGTCGAGGCGCCAAGCCAATCACAGTACCGTCCGCCAATACCGAGCTTGGGGAGGCCCCTGTGAGCGCCAGCAGATTCATCGGCGGTGCGCCTATGAACGAAGCGACGAAGGTCGAGGCCGGTTTCTCGTACACATCAAGCGGCGCGCCGGTCTGCTCGACCAGGCCGGCGTTCATGACGACGAGGATGTCGGCCAGCGTCATCGCCTCAAGCTGGTCGTGCGTGACATAAACCGAGGTGACGCCAAGCGAGCGCTGCAGATTCTTGATCTCGATGCGCATCTGCCCGCGCAATTTCGCATCGAGGTTGGACAGCGGTTCGTCGAACAGGAAGACCTTCGGGTTGCGCACGATGGCGCGACCCATGGCGACGCGTTGGCGCTGACCGCCGGAAAGCTCGCGCGGGCGCCGGTCGAGCAGCGCCGAAAGCTCCAGCACCTTGGCAGTCGAGCGTACCCTGCTGTCGATCTCGTCATTCGGCGTGCCGCGGTTGCGCAGGCCATAGGCCATGTTGTCATAGACCTTCATATGTGGGTAGAGCGCGTAGTTCTGGAACACCATTGCGATGTCGCGCTCGGTCGGGCCAATGGCGTTGACCACCTTGCCGTCGATGGCGACTGTACCGGCAGAAATCGTCTCCAGCCCGGCGATCATCCTCAGCAGCGTAGACTTGCCGCAGCCGGAGGGGCCGACCAGCACGCAAAGCTCCTTGTCGGGAATGGCGATGGAAACGCCCTTCACGGCCTCGACGCCGCTGGGATAGATTTTCCTGACATCCTTCAGATCCACGGTCGCCATCGGCTTCTCACTTTTCGGATTCGACCAGACCGCGCACGAACCAGCGTTGCATCAGCACGACCACCAGGATCGGCGGCACGATGGCCAGCATTGCCGTGACCATCACCAGGTGCCATTGGGTGTCGGCATCGGCGAAGGAAACCATCTTTCTCAGCGCGATGACGATGGTATTCATGTCGTTGCTGTTGGTGACGAGCAGCGGCCAAAGATACTGCGTCCAGCCATAGATGAAGAGGATCACGAACAGCGCGGCGATGTTTGTCCGCGACAGCGGCACCAGAATATCGAAAAAGAAGCGCCATGGCCCGGCACCGTCGACACGCGCCGCCTCCACCAATTCGCCCGGTATGGTCATGAAGAACTGGCGAAACAGCAGCGTTGCGGTGGCTGAGGCGATCAGCGGGACGATCAGGCCGGCATAGGTGTCGATCATGCCGAGATCGACCATCACCTTGTAGGTCGGCAGGATGCGCACCTCGACTGGAAGCATCAAGGTGATGAAGATCAGCCAGAAGAAGGTCATGCGCAGCGGAAAGCGAAAGAACACGATCGCGTAGGCCGACAGGATCGAGATGAAGATCTTTCCCACCGCAACGCCGAGCGCCATGATCATGGTGTTGAGGAGCAGCCTGCCGACGCTGACCCCGCCGATACGACCGATGCCGCCGAACAGCGCCTCGCTGTAATTGTTCCATAGCTGGCCGCCGGGCAAGAGCGGCAGGGGCGGCCTGAGGATCGTTTGCAGCGTGTGCGTCGAGGCAACGAAGGTGTAGTAGATCGGAAAAGCCACGATCAATATGCCGAGGATGAGCACGGCATGGGCGATGAAGGTGCGGAGCGGGGACTGGCCGATCATCGCTGCCCTCAGCCGTAATGGACTTTGCGTTCCACATAGCGGAACTGGATCGCTGTGAGCGCAATGACGATGGCCATCAGGATGACCGACTGCGCCGCCGAATCGCCCAGGATCAGATTGACGAAGCCGTCATTGTAGACCTTGTAGACCAGCGTCTCGGTCGTCTTGCCCGGCCCGCCGCCGGTGACGGCATGAACGATGCCGAACGTGTCGAACAGGGCATAGACGGTGTTGACGACCAGCAGGAAAAAGCTTGTCGGCGCAAGCAGCGGGAAGACGATGGTCCAGAAGCGCTTGGTTTCGCCGGCGCCGTCCATGGCCGCCGCTTCGATCAGCGTTTTCGGCACCGCCTGCAGGCCGGCGACGAAGAACAGGAAGTTGTAGCTGATCTGCTTCCAGGCAGCAGCCGACACCAGCAGGATCATGGCGTGGGTGCCGTTGAGCAGCGGGTCCCATACGATGCCGAGGCTTCTCAGCAAATAGGCCAACGAGCCGATCGAGGGATTGAACAGGAAAAGCCAAAGCATGCCGGCAATCGCCGGCGCCACGGCGTAAGGCCATATCAACAGTGTGCGGTAGAGGCCTTTGCCGCGCACGGCCTTCTCGGCCATGACCGCGAGCAGCAGGGCCACAACCATGGCAACGATCGCGGTCGCAAGAGAGAACACTACGGTGACCTTGATCGAGTTGAGGTAGGCCGGATCGGCCAGCACCTTCCGGAAATTGGCAAACCAGACGAACCTGCTCTTCAGCCCGAACGGGTCTTGCCTGAGCATCGACTGGTAAAGCGCCTGACCGGCCGGCCAGTAGAAGAAAACCAGGGTGATGGCGAGCTGTGGCGCCACCAGCAGGTAGGGCAGGATCTTGTTGGGAAATACGACGCGTGGAGACAGGCTGATTTCCCTCGCTATCCAGGTGTCGCCCACGCGAGCCCGCGTGGGCGATATTCCAACCGACTAACCGAGATAATCCCGTCAGTTCTCCAGCGCTTCCTTGATCGCGACGTTGCCGCGCGCAACCGCATTGTCGAGTGCCTGCTGGGCGGTTTGCTGGCCGGCCAGCATCTTCTCCAGCTCCTCGTTCTGGATATCGCGCACCTGCGGCAGATTCGGCAGGCGCACGCCCTTCGAGTTGTCGGTCGGCGCCTTGCCCGTCATCTGCAGGATGGGTGTCTCGCGGCCGGGGTTTTTGTCATAGAAGCCTGATTTCTTCGTCGCCTCATACGCGGCGAGCGTCACAGGCAGGTATCCCGACTTCTGGTGCAGATATTCCTGCACATCGGTCTTGGACAGATAGGCAAAGAAGGCGGCGACACCCTTGTATTCCTCGTCCGACTTGTTGCCGAACACCCACAGGCTGGCACCACCCGGCGTCGTGTTCTGTGGTGCGCCCTTGGCGTCGGTATCATACGGAAGCTGGCCGATGCCATAGTTCATGCCGGACTTGACGATATCGCCGAGGCCGCCCGACGATTCGGTGAAGATGCCGCATTCGCCGGCGAGGAATATCTGCTTGGCTTCGGAGGTGCGTCCGCCATATTTGAACGTGCCGTCCTTGGCCAGGCCAGCGAGCGCCTGGAAGTGGTTGACGAAAATCGGCGCATTGATCTTGAGTTCGACATCACCTCCAGCCAGGCCATTCTGCTGGGTGGCCCAAGGCACGTCATTCCACGCCGCGAAATTCTCCAGGTGGATCCAGGTCAGCCAGGTCGAGGTATAGCCGCAAGGGGCGGCGCCGCTCGTCTTGATCTTCTTGGCAGCTTCCCACACCTCGTTCCACGTCTTGGGCGGATTGTTCACGTCGAGGCCTGCCTTCTGGAAGATGTCCTTGTTGTAATAGAGGATCGGCGAGGAAGAGTTGTAGGGGAACGATAGCATGGTGCCGTCCGGCTTCGAATAATAGCCGACGATGCCGGGCAGATACTGGCTCTTGTCGAAAGTCATCCCGGCGCCGGTCATCACATCGGCCACCGGCTTTATCGCACCCTCGGCCGCCATCATCACGCCGGTGCCGACGTCGAACACCTGGAGGATATCGGGCGCTTGCCCGGCACGAAAGGCAGCGATGCCGGCATTCAGCGTCTCCGGATAGGTGCCCTTGAACACCGGAACGAGCTCATAGTCGCTCTGGCTGGCGTTGAAATCCTTGGAGATCTTGGCGACGACCTCGGCGTTGGCGCCGGTCATGGCGTGCCACCAGCTGATCTGCGTGACGGCGAAGGCGGAGGTGGTGGAAAGCAGGGTCACGGTGGCGGCGATACCGGCCGCAAAGCCGAAGAACTTCATGTTTCATCTCCCGTTTGTCATTGGCGAAAGGGGCACTTCCGCAAAGCCAATATGTGGCGCTGATGACAATCGGACAACGGTTTTATTGCGGATCAATGAACATCATTCCTTCCTAAAGTGCACTCGCTACTGAAACCGGGCGCCAGAAATCACATCACCGTCTTTTTGGGCGCAGCGGCGTCGGTTTTCCCCCGAAAAGACCCGCCGCATGGCCCACGGGTTAACCATTCGTTAAAATCTCCAAGAGCTAATCAGTCACACCTCCCCTGTTAATTTTGGCAGACCGAGTGAACCAGGATGCTGACGGTCTATAATTGTATTGTAAGTCAGCACGATCCGAGACTGGTTGCGCTTGCCGCACTCATCTGTGGAATTTCTTGCTTCTCGGCGGTTAATCTCCTTAAGCATGTCGGCCGATCGACCGAGCGAAACCGGCTTGTCTGGCTGATGATCGCCGCGGCCTCGACCGGGTTCGGCATATGGGCGACGCATTTCATCGCCATGACCGCGTTTACGCCGGGAATACCGAATGCATACAATCCGGGATTGTCCGCCTTTTCGCTTGCCGCCGCCATTATCATGACCGCGCTTGGGATGTGGGTCGCCACCTTGCGCCGCGGCATCGACCATTTCCTCGTCGGTGGCGCCATTCTGGGCGGCGCCATCGCGACGATGCACTACATCGGCATGGCAGCTTTCGAGGTCGAAGGCCGGGTCGCATGGAACCTGCTCCTTGTCGCGATATCGCTTCTGGCCGGCGTGACCCTCGCGGCACTGGCGCTCCTTGTCGTCTTGCGCCGTCCGTCAGCGCTCGCGACTTTCGGCGGCGCCGCGCTTTTGACGCTGGCGATTTGCAGCTTGCATTTCATCGCGATGGCTGCGGTGTCGATCATTCCGGATTCCTCGATTGAAATATCCGAACATTCCATCGAGCCCATTTCCCAGGCCTTTGCCGCAGCGGTCGCCAGCCTGATAATCCTTGTGCTATCGGGTGCCGCGCTGTGGATCGACCTGCGCTTTCGCCGCCAGAAGCTCGAGGCCGATCGCATGCACGATCTCGCCAATGCGGCGGTGGAAGGTCTGATCGTTTGCGATGGCACCCGCATTGTCAGCGCCAATGACAGTATGGCGAAGCTGACCGGAACAGCGACAGCCACCCTGAACACGATGCAATTCGGCGAGCTTTTCGACGGACAGAGCGCAGCCGATATGTCCGGCTTCGGCGAACAGGCGCAGGAAGCGAAGGTAAGGGGCAGCGACGGGGCGAGAATTCCTGTCGAGCTGATCGCCAGGAAAATCACCTACTGCGGCAGGCCTCATACGGTGCTTGCCGTTCGCGACATCCGTGAGCGCAAGAAGGCAGAACAAGAGATCCTCCGCCTCGCGCATTTCGATCCGCTTACCGGGCTTGCCAATCGGCGGAGCTTTTCTTCCCGGCTGGAAGCAGAATTCGCCTCAATGGATCGTGGCGGCAAGGATGGACATCTGGCGCTCCTGCTGCTTGACCTCGACCGGTTCAAGCAAGTCAACGACCTCTATGGCCACGGGGCCGGCGATGCTATGCTGCAGAAGCTGGCGCACTGCATTTCCGGCATCCCGCGCCACGGACAGATGCTCGCGCGTCTCGGCGGCGATGAATTTGCCATCATAGCTCCGAACCTCCCCGACCCCCTGGCCGCAGGCCGGATAGCCGAGGACTTGCTGGCGGCGATCCGGGAGGAAAACAGGGTTTCGGTCGGCTCCGGCCTCGTCTCGGCCAGCATCGGCATCGCCTTCTTTCCGCTGGATGCCGAAGACCAGGCCGGCCTGATCAGCCATGCCGACACGGCACTCCATCGCGCCAAAACCGAAGGCAGGGACACTTATCGGTTTTTCGAGATAGCCATGGGCACCGCGGCCCGCGACAAGCGCGTGATGGAGCATGAATTGCGCCAGGCGATCGCCCGCAAGGAGTTCCACCTCGTCTATCAGCCGCAGAAGGAGATCCGCGGCGGCAGGATGATCGGCTTCGAAGCCCTGGTCCGTTGGCAGCACCCTGAGCGGGGTGACATTTCTCCGGCCGTTTTCATCCCCGTGGCCGAGGACAGTGGCGCTATCGCGCAGATCGGCGACTGGGTGCTGACGACGGCTTGTAACGATGCTGTTCGCTGGACAAACCCGCTGATGGTCGCCGTCAACGTCTCCGCCGTGCAACTTCACAATCCGAATTTCAGCCGCAAGGTGCACGACGCATTGACGAGATCCGGCCTGGCCCCCGGCAGGCTCGAACTGGAGATCACCGAAACGGCCCTGGTGAAGGACATGCCGCGCGCGCTGGCAACCTTGAGGCAGGTCAAGGCGCTTGGCGTGCATGTGGCGATGGACGATTTTGGCACCGGCTATTCTTCGCTGTCCAACCTCAGCGCCTTTCCCTTCGACAAGATCAAGATCGACGGGTCGTTCATCAAATCGGTCGACAAGAACGCCCAGTTCGCGGCGATCGTTCGCGCCGTGCTGGGGCTTGGACGCGGTCTCGGCCTACCGGTTCTGGCAGAAGGCATCGAGACGCCGGGTGAATTGCAGTTCCTAGACGCCGAGGCTTGCGAGATCGGGCAAGGCTACTACCTCGGCAAACCGGCTCCGATCGAGACATTCGGGGAACTGACGGGCGTGGCCGCTCCGGCAATCCGCACCGCCAGCCGACGCGGCGCAAGCATTGCCGTGCTCAAGCCGCGCCTGCGCACGGTCTGAGCCTATCCCGGCTGAAGCGCCGCCTCGACCAGACGCTTGGCATCCGGCCCCGACCATTCGGCCGGGCCATTCATATGGGCGATCAGGCAGCCTTGCCCATCGATCAGCATGGTGACCGGCAGACCGAGCGCCAGGCCGCGCGTCTTGACGTCGTTGAACAGCGCCATCGTGGCATCGCGATAGTAGCCGAGCGACTTGACGCCGGTGTCCTCCAGGAACTTCTTCGGTTTGGCATCGTCGCCGGCATCGACGTTGACGGCAACAACCTGAAACGCATCGCTGCCCATCTCCTTCTGCAGCGCATCGAGCGCGGGCATTTCGGCGCGGCAAGGTGCGCACCATGTCGCCCACAGATTGAGCAGCACCGTCTTGCCGGCATGATCGGCGATCGTCGTCGGCTTGCCGTCGGGGCCGTTGAAGGCAAGGCTTTTCAGCGATTGCGGCGGATCCGCCGGCAAAAGCGCGGCAACCTGGCCGGTGGCAGCGGCGGCGATCTTCTTGGCACGGTCGGTCTTGGCGGCGCAGGCGACGTCGTCCTTGCCGCCGCCGGCGGCCACTTGCGCGGGCGCCTTGTTGCCAGAACTGCTTTCCCTGACATATACCGCGACCGCGCCGGCCAGCACGCCCGCAACCAAAGCGGCGAGGATGAGACGCAAAGCCGGGAAAAATCTATTGCCGTCTGCCATTTTTCAAAAACTGCTCCGGAGCACGGGTTATAGCGATGAACGACAAGAAGGCCAGCAACCAGATGTGGGGCGGACGTTTTGCCTCGGGTCCGGCCGCAATCATGGAAGCGATCAACGCATCGATCTCGTTCGACCGCAAACTCTATGCGCAAGATATTCGCGGCTCGATCGCCCATAGCCAGATGCTGGCGCAAACGGGCATTATTTCGGCGGCCGACCAAAAAAAAATCGCTCACGGGCTGAACACGATCCTGGCAGAGATCGAGGCTGGTACATTTGAGTTTTCGACCAGGCTGGAAGACATCCACATGAATGTCGAGGCCCGTCTGGCCGAGCTGATCGGCCCCGCCGCTGGCCGCCTGCATACCGCCCGCTCGCGCAACGACCAGGTGGCGGTCGACCTCAGGCTGTGGGTCAAGGACGAGTGCTTTCGCGTCACCGAGGCGCTGAAGGGCCTGATCACGGCGTTCCTGGATCGGGCCGAGGAGCATGCGGCAACGGTGATGCCGGGCTTCACCCACATGCAGGCGGCGCAGCCGGTGACCTTCGGCCACCACTGCATGGCTTATGTCGAGATGTTTGCACGCGACCTGTCGCGCGTCCGCGATGCGATTGAGCGGATGGATGAAAGCCCGCTCGGCGCCGCCGCCCTCGCCGGCACCAGCTTTCCCATCGACCGGCACCAGACGGCGAAGGCGCTTGGCTTCCGCGAGCCGATGCGCAATTCGCTCGACAGTGTTTCGGACCGCGATTTCGCGCTCGAGTTCCTGGGCTTGGCGGCGATCTGCGCGACGCATCTGTCGCGGCTGGCCGAAGAGATCATCATCTGGTCGACGCCGCAATTCGGCTTCGTCAGGCTATCGGATAGTTTCTCGACGGGTTCGTCGATCATGCCGCAGAAGAAGAACCCGGACGCTGCCGAACTGGTGCGCGGCAAGACCGGCCGCGTCACCGGCCATCTCGTCGGCCTGCTGACGGTGATGAAGGGCATGCCGCTGACCTATGGCAAGGACATGCAGGAAGACAAGGAATCCGTCTTCGACGCGGCCGAGACGCTCGACCTGATGCTGGCGGCGATGACCGGCATGGTGCGCGATATGACGGTGAACACTGCCGCGATGAAGAATGCGGCCGGCGCCGGCTATTCGACTGCGACCGACCTCGCCGACTGGCTGGTGCGCACGCTCGGCCTGCCGTTCCGCGAGGCGCACCATATCACTGGTCGGGCGGTGGCGCTGGCCGAGGAGAAGAAGGTCGGGCTCGACAGGCTTTCGCTGGAGGATCTGCAGTCCATTCACCCCGGTATCGGCGCCGACGTGTTTTCGGTTCTTGCCGTGCAGAATTCTGTAAAGAGCCGCACGAGCTTCGGCGGCACCGCGCCGTCCGAGGTGCGCAAGCAGATCCGCTACTGGAAAAAGCGGCTCGCCAAGGCGTAAGACGCGGGGTGCAATGGCCGCAAAACTCGGCTAGAAGCGGCTGCGGGCAACAGTTTCGGACGGATGGCACGATGACCGGAAGCAGGATTTTGGTGACGCTGACGCTGCTGGCGGCAATGGCCACCGTTGCGGCCTGCGGCAGGAAGGCTGCGCTCGACACGCCGTACGCGGCAGCCGTGCAGGCCCGCAAGGACGCCGAGAAGGTCAAGCAACCCTTGCCGCCGGAGCCGGAAAAACCTGTCGAGGACAAGAAATTCATCCTCGACCCGCTGCTCTGATTTCGGACCAATCTCGTGAACCATTTCGACTACCGCGACGGCGCGCTGCATGCCGAGGACGTGGCGATATCAGACATCGCCGCCAGCGTCGGCACGCCGTTCTACTGTTATTCGACGGCGACGCTGACCAGGCATTTTCGCGTCTTCACCGAGGCCTTTGCCGGGCTCGATGCTCTCGTCTGCTATGCCATGAAGGCGAATTCCAACCAGGCCGTGCTTAGGGTGCTGGCAAGGCTCGGCGCCGGCGCCGACGTGGTCTCGGAGGGCGAATTGCGCCGCGCTTTGGCGGCCGGCATCCCGGCAAGCAAGATCCTGTTTTCGGGCGTCGGCAAGACCGCGCACGAAATGGATTCTGCGCTCTCGGCCGGCATTCTCTGTTTCAACGTCGAATCCGAACCGGAGCTGGAGCTGCTGTCGGCCCGCGCCACCGCGCTGGGCAAGATCGCGCCGATCTCGCTGCGCATCAACCCGGATGTCGACGCCAGGACGCACAAGAAGATTTCGACTGGGAAGGCCGAGAACAAGTTCGGCATTCCGTGGCAGCATGCGCGGAAGGTCTATGCGCGCGCGGCTGAGCTGACGGGCATCAAGGTCACCGGCATAGACACCCATATCGGCAGCCAGATCACCGAATTGCAGCCCTTCGACGACGCCTTTGCGCTGCTGGTGGAGCTGGTCGGCGCCTTGCGCTCCGACGGTCATGCCATCGAGCACATCGATGTCGGCGGCGGCCTTGGCATTCCCTACCGCGTCGACAACAACCCGCCGCCTTTGCCCGATGCCTATGCCCGGATCGTCAGGAAACATGTTGCCAAACTTGGGCTGAAGGTAATGTTCGAGCCAGGCCGGCTGATCGTCGGGAATGCCGGCATCCTGGTGTCGGAAGTAATCTTCGTGAAGGAGGGCGACGCCAAGAACTTCCTCGTCGTCGACGCCGCGATGAACGACCTGATCCGGCCGACGCTTTACGACGCTTTTCACGACATCAAGCCGGTGGCGCAGCAGCCGGCCGCTGCACCACGCATGAAGGTCGACGTCGTCGGCCCGGTTTGCGAGACCGGCGACTATCTCGGGCTCGACCGTGACCTGCCCCGGCTGAAATCCGGCGACCTGATCGCTGTCTCCACCGCCGGCGCCTATGGCGCCGTTCAGGCCGGCACCTACAATACCAGGCTGCTGGTACCGGAAGTGCTGGTCGACGGCGACCGCTTCCACGTTGTGCGTCCGCGCCAGACCTATGACGAGCTGATCGGACTGGACTCGGTGCCGGACTGGTTGGAGTAGAACTCTGCAGCTACAGCCGGTGCTGAATGAGCGCCCTGATTTCGGCGATTCTGTCCTCATTCCGGCGATAGAATATCCACTGCTTGATGCGCTTGCTGCGCAAAAGCCCTGCCTGGGTGAGCACGCGCATATGCTCGCTGAGCGTAGCCTGGGTGATCCCCAGCCTCTCCGCCATCAGCAGCGCGCAGACGCCGTCCTCGACCAGATCGCCGTCCGTCTGCGGCGGAAAATGCGCCCGCGGGTCCTTGAGCCAATCGAGGATCTGGAGCCTGCGCTCGTTGGCAATCGCTTTGAAAACGTCGACCTCTTGCATTTAGGCACTTTGCCAAGTTACTAAGTAATGTCAACTCTGGGAGTGAAAGCATGCTGCACGGCCACACGATCACACGCGAGCGCATTGCGGCGATAGAACCCCGCATCCGGCCCTTCGTGCGCCACACGCCGGTGCTGCGCGTCGACATGGCCGATTTCGGCCGCCCGCCCCTGCCTGTCGACCTGAAGCTTGAGTGCTTGCAGCATTCCGGCTCGTTCAAGGCACGTGGTGCGTTCACCAATCTCCTCGAACGGCCGGTTCCTGCGGCCGGCGTCGTCGCCGCGTCGGGCGGCAACCACGGTGCCGCCGTCGCCTATGCCGCCATGCGGCTCGGCCACAAGGCGACCATCTTTGTTCCGGAAGTGAGCCCGCAGGCCAAGCTGGACCGCATCCGCGGCTACGGCGCCGAGTTGATCGTCGGCGGCGCCCGTTATGCCGAGGCGCTGGCCGCCAGCGAGAGCTTCGCCGAAAGATCCGGCGCGCTGCAGATCCACGCCTTCAACCAGGAGGAGACGCTGGTCGGGCAAGGCACGCTCGGCCTCGAGATCGAGGCCGACCTGCCGAAGCTCGACACCCTGCTGGTCGCCGTCGGCGGCGGCGGGCTGGTCGGCGGCATCGCTGCCTGGTTTTCCGGCCGCATCAGGATAATCGCGGTCGAGCCGGAGGGTGCGCCGACGCTTCATCGCGCCTTCGAGGCGGGCCGACCCGTCGACGCGCCGGCTGAGGGCATCGCCGCCGATTCGCTCGCGCCAAAGCGTGTCGGCGAAATGATGTTTCCTATCGCCGAGGCATTCGTCGAGCGCTCGATCCTGGTCGGCGACGACGACATTATCGCCGCCCAGGCGGCGCTGTGGGACCGCGTGCGAATCATCTCCGAGCCGGGCGGTGCGGCCGCCTTCGCGGCGCTCCTGTCCGGCCGCTACGCACCGGCTGCAGGCGAGCGCGTTGCCGTACTGGTCTGCGGCGCAAACGCCAATCCGGCGAAATTCTGACAATATCCGGGGCATTATTGTTCACGTTTTGGGGAACCGCCTCGCCTTCGCCGTGTTTGTTGGTATCCTTAGGGCGATGTGCATCCGCTTGGACGCACGGAGTACGCGCTAAGATTTTAGGTCTTCGCATCGTGCTTCCCGAAAATCGACTTTTCGGGCCCATGCGATAGATTCGTGAGGCCTGGGCTATCCCGCCCGGCCAGGAAGGGCCGATGACACAACGACCCATTTTCACCAGCGATCGCAGTCTGGCCAGGCGCCTTGCCTTGAGCCGGCTGGGGACGCAGGTCTCGATAATCGTCGAACGCGGCTGGCCATTGCTGCTGCCACTGATCATCGTCGCCAGCCTGTTCCTCAGCATTTCGTGGCTCGGCCTGTTCCCATTTTTGCCCGATCTGGCGCGGATCGGTCTTATCACGGCATTCGGCGTCGCAGCGCTTGCCGCACTCTATCCACTGCGTTTCTTCCGCACGCCATCCAGTGCCGAGGTCGACCGCCGCATCGAGGCGGCCAACCGATTGCTGCACAGCCCGGTGCAGGTCCAGACCGATCGCCCGAGCGGCAAGGAAAGCATTTTTTCGCAAGCCCTGTGGCGCGAGCATCAGCGGCGCATGGCGGACCGGCTGGGCGAGCTTGGCGGCGACGTGCCGCGCACACGCGTGCCGGAACGCGACCCGTGGGCGCTGCGCGCCGTTGCCGCGCTTTTGTTGGTCACTGCCTTTGCCTTCTCCTTTGGGCCATCGGGCGGCAGGCTGAGCGACGGTTTTGTTGCCCGTGCCGCCCGCGACGTCGTGCCGCCGCGCATTGATGCCTGGGTGACGCCGCCGGCCTATACCGGCAGGCCGCCGGTATTCCTGAACGCCCCGGTCCTGGCCAACAACGCCACTCAAGCGCCGCCGACCTTCACGGTTCCGGAGGGCAGCGATGTGTCGCTGCGCGTCACCGGCGGTTCGGGCGAGGAAACGCTGAGCTACGCCGACACCGGCGGCAACACCCGCGCCATCGATCCGACCGGGCCGCAAGCCGCCAAGACTGAGGCAAGTCCGGCACCGCCTTCCACCGTGCGCCAGTTCAGCGGCAAGTTAACGGCCGACGGCACGCTGACGCTGCAGTCCAGCGACGGCGAGCTCGGCCGCTGGGCCTTCGCCATAATTCCCGACAAGCCGCCGCAGATCCGCTTTGTCGGCGAGCCGAAGCGCGCCGTCAACGGCGCCTTCGAACTCAACTACCAGATCGACGACGACTATGGCGCGGCCTCCGCCAAGGCGGTTTTCGCATTGGCCGATCCGCAAGTGCCCAACGCGCATCCGCTCTATGGCCCGCCGGAAATGCCGCTGACGTTGCCGCGCCGCGGCGGCAAGGCCAATGCCGCTAAGACGACGAAGGATCTGACCGACCATGTCTGGGCCGGTGGCAACGTCAAGCTGTCGCTTGTCGTCACCGACGGTGCCGGACACACGGCGACCAGCGAAACCAAGACGCTGGTGATGCCGGAGCGGCCATTCTCCAACCCGTTGGCGCGGGCTGTGGTCGAGCAGCGCCGCATGCTGGCGCTCGACGCCTATGCCAAGGACCGCGTGCTCGACCTGATGGATGCGATCACGCTCAGGCCCGAAGACACGTTCGACAACATGACGCACTATCTCGCCATCATGAGCGCCCGCACCCGGCTGAAGATGGCCGACAGCGACGACCAGTTGCGCGACGAGGTCGCTTACCTCTGGGAGATCGCGCTCGGTATCGAGGAAGGCAATCTTTCGGCGGCCGAGAAGCGGCTGCGTCAGGCGCAGCAGGCGCTGCAGGACGCGATCAAGAACGGCGCCAGCGACCAAGAGATCGAGAAGGCGATGAAGGAACTGCGCGAGGCGATGAATCAGTTCCTGCAGGAATTCGCGGCGCGGGCGCAGCAGAATCCGAATGCGCCACAGATGCAGCAGAACGGCCAGGAACTGCGCCAGAGCGACATCGACCGCATGATGGACCAGATCGAGAACCTGGCGAAATCCGGCAATCGCGACCAGGCGCAGCAATTGCTGTCGGAGCTGCAGGACATGATGAACAATCTGCAGGCAGGCCGCCAGCAACAGGGCGGTCAGCAGGACAGCGAGATGCGCCAGCAGATGGACAAGCTGGGCGAAATCATGCGGCGCCAGCAGGAGATGATGAACGACACTTTCCGCATGGACCAGATGCAGCGCGGCCAGCAACAGCGCGGGCAGAACCGCGACGAGCAGCTCGGCGAGAACAGTGAGCCAGGCCCGATGGGCGAAGAGGGCAAGCCCGGCCCAGGTGACGACCGCGATCCGCTCGGCCGGCCGAACCCGATGACGCCGCAGGAATTTGCTGACGCGCTGAAGCAATTGCAGGAAGGCCAGGGCAAGCTGCAGAGCGAGCTCGATCAATTGAGGAAGAGCCTCGAAGGCATGGGCCTCGACCCCAATGAGGGGTTTGGCGAGGCCGGCAAATCCATGGGCAATGCCGAACAGGCGCTCGGCGAGGGCGAAGGCGACCAGGCCGTCGGTCACCAGGGCCGCGCATTGGAAGCCTTGCGCAGGGGCGCCAAGGACATGATGAAGCAACTGCAGGCGATGCAAGGCGACCAAGGCGGCAACGGCCAGGGCGGACGCCAGCAGAATGCCGACCGTGACCCGCTCGGGCGGCCCCGCACCAGCGAGGGTCCCGATGACGGAAGTTCGGTGAGAGTGCCTGACGAGATCGATGTGCAGCGTGCCCGCCAGATCCTCGAAGCGATCCGCAAGCGGCTCGGCAACGCACTCAGCCCCGATATCGAGCGCAGCTATCTGGAGCGGTTGCTGGAGCTGAAGTAAGGCTGCCCCCAATATTCGGAAGATCGCCGTGCGGTCCGTGGAGGCCGCCACCGCCGGACTGAGCGGCACGTTTTAACGGTTGGTGAACGCCTCGCGGATCGCCTCTTCCATGCCGTCGATGGCCTCGCCGGAAGCGTTCGGATTGCGCCGCAGCACCACGTTCGAGGAATCGATGTCGCCGAACCCGTCGGCGGCCGTAAGCTCGCGGCAGCCGGCCGGGATGTTGCTGCGCGAGATCGGCGCAATCGCCAACCCGGAGGTGACGGCGAGCCGCAGGCCGCCATTGGTATCGCTGGTATAGGCGACACGATAGGCGAGACCGCGCTGTTCCAGCGACTTTATGGCGAAATCCTTGCACCAACCGGCACGGTTGTAGAGCGCGATCGGCACCGGCCGCTCCTCATGCATGTGATGCAGCTCCGACGTCACCCATACGGTCGGGTCATGCATCAGCACCTCACCGCCTGACAGATCCTGCCATTCGAACACCACCGCCAGATCGAGCTCGCCGGCGGCGAGCGCCGCGATCTGCGCACCGGAATGCGCGTAGCGGACGGTGATGTCGACCTGAGGATGGCGCTTGGCAAAGGCGCCGAGTGCCCGCGACAAGATCGCGTGGCCATATTCCTCCGGGATTCCGATGCGCACCGGCCCGCCAAGCGGCGCCGCGACCATCGATGCCGCCGTCTCGTCGAGCAGTGAAACGATGCGCCTGGCGTTGGCGATGAGTTCGCCGCCGCGCTGCGTCAACACTACACCGCGCGATCCGCGCTCGAACAGGCTGTCGCCGATCATGCCTTCGAGCCTCTTCATCTGCATCGAGACCGCCGACTGGGTGCGGCCGGCCCGCTCCGCCGCTTTGGTGAAATTGCCGGTGTCGGCGACCGCCACGAAGGTGCGCAACAGGTCGCTGTCGAGATTGGGTCGCATGTGCCCGTCATAAGAAAATCTGATTGCTGGCATCATTCCAATTCGTTTGCAACATGTCAAACGGCGGACGATAGTCGCCTTACCCATTGGATATGCGGCCGCGAAATCGGCTGCGGACCAATCAAAAGTCCTCACTCGTACCCGCTGCCCGAAACGGTGGCGGGTTCTTTTTACCTGGATGCAGGCCTGCTTTCGGCCGCGCACGCGGGAGACAGGAGCGCCTATGCAGAATCGGCTTGTGCTCGGCATCCTCAGCCTCTGTCTCGGCGTGCTGGTCTTTTCGCTGCAGGACCCGCTGGTCAAGGCGGTGTCGAGCCACTATCCGGTCACCGAGGTGATGGCGATCCGCTCGATCGTCGCCCTGCCGATCCTGGTTTTCCTCGTCCACGCCGATGTCGGATTGCAGGCGATCCTGTCGAAGCGGTTCGGCATGCTGACGATGCGCGCCTTCATCCAGTTCACCTCCTACACGGCCTACTATCTGGCAATCGCCGCCCTGCCGCTGGCTGACGCGGTGGCGCTCTATTTCATGGCGCCGCTGTTCATCATGGCGCTGGCCGGCCCCTATCTCGGCGAACGCGTGTCCTGGCAGGCGCTCGCCACCGTCCTGGTCGGCATGCTCGGCGTGCTGGTGATGGTGCGCCCGGGCGCCGGCTTGTTCGACTGGGCAGCGCTGCTGTCGCTAGGTTCGGCTCTGCTCTACGGTTTCTCGCAGCTGATGGCACGCAAGATCGGCGACACCGAATCCTCGACTGTCATGGCGTTCTATCAGAACGGCGCCTATCTGGTCGGCGCCGCCTTGGTGGCGGCATTGTTTTGGCTGGCAGGCATTGACCACGCCGTGCATCCGAGCCTCGAATTCCTCGTCCGGCCATGGGTCTGGCCGGCGACGCCGGACCTCCTCAAGATGGGGGCATGCGGCTTCGTTGCCTCGGCCGGCATGATCCTGTTGTCGCAGGCCTACCGGCTGGCGCCCGCCAACAGCGTCGCCACCTTCGAATACACCGGTATCATCTGGTCGCCGCTATGGGGTTTTCTGTTCTTTGCCGAGGTGCCGCGACCAGCGACGGCGGCCGGCGCAGCCCTCATCATCGGCGCCGGGCTTTTTGCGCTCAATGCCGGCCGGCACCGGAGCGGCGTGCCAGCCAATACGGCGACCTGCGACCCTGCCTGAAGGCGGTCGGCCTTGGACTTAGGCGAAGCAGGCGAGCGCCTGTTCGACGCGGGCGCGGATTTCAGCCAGCGTGAACGGCTTTTGCACGACGTCGAGAATAATGCCGTCCAATTCGTCGGCGCGCTCGCGCTGGTCGGCATAGCCGGTCATCAGCATGATCTTCATCGCCGGGAACAGCGCCGCTGCCGCCTTGGCCATCTCGATGCCGTCCATCTCCGGCATGCGGATGTCGGACAGCACAAGGTCATAGCTCCCTTGCGCCGCCCGGATCAGAGAAAGGCCGTGTGCGCCGTCCGCGGCGACAGTGACATTATGCCCGGCGCGCTCGAGCGCGCGAGCGGCGAGAGTGCGGACGGATTCATCGTCCTCGACGATCAGGAGATTTGCCATGGGCAGGATATTTGGCGAGGAAAAGTTGATGTTTCCTGAAAGCCAGGAAGGCCATGAGGCCTTTTCAAAATTCGCTCCGCCGAGTCATATGACGTGGTTTTCGAGACCCGGAGCGGACGTTCGAGTCCGTGAGCACCGGAAGCGCAGAAAACCGCGTCAGATGACCGCCGGAGTAGAATTTTCAAAAGGCCTCAGGCGTCGCCCTTGACGATGCCGACGAACGGCAATTCGCGAAACGCGTGGGCGACGTCCATGCCATAACCGACGACGAAATAATCGGGGCAGTCAAAGCCGACATAGTCGGCGTTGAGCGTGGTCTGGCGGCGCATGCGCTTGTCGAGCAGCACGGCGATGGCACAGCTCCTTGCGCCGCGCGACAGCATGAGGTCGCGGGTGAAACTCAGCGTCTTGCCGGATTCCAGAATGTCATCGATCAAAAGCACATCGCGACCGGCGACCTCGTTGTCGATGTCGCGCAGCACCCTCACCTCACCGCTGGTCGTGCCGGCGCCATAGCTGGAGATGAAGATGAACTCGACCTCCGGCGACAGGCCGACATCGTGCATGGCACGGATAAGATCGGCGGCGAAGATGAACGATCCCTTCAGCACCGAGATTACCAGAAGGTCGTGGTAGTCGTGCCCGGCGATCTCCTTGGCAAGTTCCAGGTTCCGCCGCGCGATGGCGGACGCCGAAAACAGGACTTCGATTTCCTTGCCGCGCACAACTGGCATTGGCTGCCCTTCCAGAATGATCGCCTTTGTAGGCGAAGCCGACCGAAACGGTCTTCAACCCGTTTCTAGGCATGTCGTGCCGTCTGGCAAGGCCAAATCTTTCGCAGGGCACCCGCGAACGGTCGGATGTCCCACCGTCGCGAATCGTTTATCTGGTGACCTGTTGATTTTCTGGCGCCGCTCTAACGAACCAGCGCATGGCCGCCCGAAATCCAGAAGGCGGCAAAGACGGCACCGACGCCGACAATCCAGAAGATCGGCCCACCATGCACCCACAACGGCCGTTCGACGGCGGTTTCGGGCTTGCGCAACATGTCCATGCCTTCGATCGAAGGCATGGAAATCATGCGCGCAGGCGGCGGCGCAAAGTCTTGACGTGTAAAATGGCGGGGCAGCACCTCATAGTCGGCATCGATGACCTCGGCGGTCACGTCGCGCATGATGCGTTCCGGCTCGGCGGCCGGATCGGTCATGATTTCGCCGGAAACCGGGCGCGCGGTTCGATCCTCAGCCATCATGGCCCAACACTACCGCACCTGTTCGCTGTTCGTTTCTTTTGGGTAAACGGAAATGGTTAACGCTTCCCCACCGGAACCCCTGTGACTCGCTCGAAAAGCCCCCAAATTAACCGTCGGTTAACCATGCCGGCCGATGGTCTTTCCACAGAAAGGGCTGGCATCTTGCCGCCGAGAATTTCAGGTCGTCGAAAGTGATCCGCTTCGAAAATGTCGGCCTCCGCTATGGCATGGGTCCGGAGATTCTCCGCGACATCTCCTTGCACATTCCGGAGCGCTCGTTTCAGTTCCTGAGCGGACCTTCAGGCGCCGGCAAGACGACGTTGCTGCGGCTTTTGTTCATGTCGCTGAAGCCGACGCGCGGCCTGATCACCATTTTCGGCAAGGACCGCTCGCGCATCTCGCGCACCGAATTGCCGCATCTGAGACGTCGCATCGGCGTGGTGTTCCAGGATTTTCGCCTGCTCGACCATATGACCACCTACGAGAACGTGGCATTGCCGCTGCGCGTGCGCGGCCGCGAGGAGGCGACCTATCGCACCGACGTCACCGAGCTGCTGAAATGGGTCGGCCTCGGCGAGCGCATGCATGTGCTGCCACCGGTGCTGTCTGGCGGCGAGAAGCAGCGCGCCGCCATTGCCCGGGCGTTGATCGAGCAGCCCGAGATCCTGCTCGCCGACGAGCCGACCGGCAATGTCGACCCGCCGCTGGCGCGACGCTTGCTGCGGTTGTTCATCGAACTCAACCGGCTGGGCACCGCCGTGGTGATCGCCACACACGACCTCGGCCTGATGGAACAGGTCGACGCACGGCGAATGATCCTGGCCGGCGGAAGGCTGGACATCTATGACTGAGCTCTCCGTCGAACATTTCGAGGGTCAGGACGCCGCGGCGGCAAAGCCCCGCGTCCAGCGCAAAATGGCGCCGATCGTGCCGGCGCAGAACATCGCCGGCCGGGCGCTGGTGCTGGTCATTGCCATCATGACGTTTCTGTCCTGTCTGACGTTTGGCGCAGTCACGCTGGTGCGTGACACCGCCTCCGTCTGGGAGAACCAGATCTCGCGCGAAGCGACCATCCAGATCAAGCCGGTCGACGGCCTCGACATGGAGGCCGCACTTGCGCTGGCCTCGCAGATCGCCGGCGAATTCCCTGGCGTGAAAAGCGCCAGGATCATCGATCGCGAAGCAACGGCCCGACTGCTCGAGCCTTGGCTAGGCTCGGGCCTGAACATCGATGAGCTGCCGGTGCCGCGCTTGATCATCATCACCATCGACGAGAATAGTCCGCCCGATTTCGCCGCACTGCGCGCGGCGATCACGCCGAAGCTGCCGAGTGCCTCGCTCGACGATCATCGCACCTGGGTCGACCGGCTGGTTGCCATGGCCCGCACCACGGTAACGATCGGTATTGCAGTGCTGGCGCTGATGCTGTCGGCGACGGTGCTGACCGTTGTGTTCGCAACGCGCGGCGCCATGGCCGGCAATGGCCACATCATCGAGGTGCTGCATTTTGTCGGCGCCGAGGCGCGCTTCATCGCGCGCGAATTCCGCCGGCATTTTCTGGTCACCGGCATGAAGGGCGCCGCGGCAGGCGGCGCCGCGGCGATCCTGGTCTTCATCGTCTTCTCCTGGTGGTCGTCACGCAACATGGCAACGCCGCAGGCCGACCAGGCGACCGCCCTGTTCGGCAATTTCGCCATCGGCTCGGCGGGTTATCTCGGGGTCGCTGTCATGGTGCTGGTGATCGGCGCGCTGACGGCGGCAACCTCCCATTTCACCGTGGTTACCTATCTCAGCGACATCGACATTCGCCAGCCGGACGCCGGCTAAAGGAAAGATCGATCACGGATGAAAACGCATCGTCACGAAAATTGCATTTTTTTCCTACCAAAGGCCGTATTTCGGGATTAACCATTTCATGATGGACGTTCGGGACTCGACCGATACCGCTGGATGCATGCCAGTGCTGGTTGCGCGCCCGCCTGTATTCGCCGAGCCTGATGAATTTGCCAAGCCGGATCAGTTCGCCGAACGTGGGCGGCTGCTGGCAGGGCGCTCCTTGCGCATCTCGGCTCTCCTTCTGCTGGCCTTTATGGCGCTGTTTGTCGCCGGCTTCGGCTGGTTCGCCAATACCGTCAGCCGCCTGACTACGCCCGCCAATCCGGCAAGGGCCGACGCTATCATCGTGCTGACCGGCGGCCAATCGCGCCTCGACGCTGCGATGGGCCTGCTTGCCTTAGGCAAGGGCGAGCGGCTGCTGATCAGCGGCGTCCATCCCTCCGCCAGCCGCCGCCAGCTTCAGGCCGCGACCGGCGGCGACAAGAGGCTGTTTTCCTGCTGCGTCGACATCGACCGCGCCGCGCTCGACACGATCGGCAATGCCGAGGAAAGTGCCAAATGGGTCGAGGACCATGCCTACGGCACCGTCATTCTCGTCACCAATAATTATCATATGCCGCGTAGCCTGCTGGAAATGGGCCGGCTGCTGCACGGCGCAAGGCTCGAGCCCTATCCGGTGGTCAACACTAACCTCGAGAATGGCGGCTGGCTGACCAAGCCGGAAGCGCTGCGCGTGCTGTTCACCGAATACAACAAATACCTGCTGGCGCTGGCGCGCGGCATCATGCCGGTGAAGCAAACCGAGAGCGTCGCGCTGGCCGACGCCGCAGGCGGAAGCTGAACGGCACCGGCACTTTTATTCCCTGGCTCTTATTCCCTGGCTGCTGCATCCGATCGCAAGCGTGCGATCTCCTGTTCGAGCCGTTCGATGCGCTTGTCGCGTTCGCCGAGCGCCGCCGCCACGTCGGCCGCTTCGAAACGCTGCGGGATGTGCTGCGAGCAATTTGAATCCCAAGCCGAAACCGTAAACAGAATGACCTGCTCGGGTCGCGCCTTATAGTCTTGCGGCATCAGCTTTGCCGTCAGCTCGGCATCGCCCTCGACGACTTGCGCTTTGCCCCAGATCTTGATGCGCTGCCGGTGCGCATAATCGATCAGGAATAGGAAAGCCTGTGGGTTGTCGCTGAGGTTGCCCTGGGTGATGAACTGCCTGTTGCCGGAAAAATCGGCAAAGCCGATCGTCCGTTCGTCGAGCACCGTGAGGAAACCGGCAGGCCCGCCGCGATGCTGGATGTAAGGCTGCCCGTCCGCATTGGCGGTCGACAGAAAGACGCTGGTCTGCGCCTCGATGAAGGCGGCGAGATCGGGCGTAATTGCCGCCTGCCAGCCGCCACGCTCCTCGACACGGGCATAGGCCTGGCGCGAGCCCTTGCGCGCCTGAATCGCCTTCACCGTCGGGGTGAAAGCAACATCGCTGGTGTGAGCGTTCATGGAAGCCTCATCAAGCGCCGAGCTGCGCTGCATTGCTAGTCAGGAAAATACGTCCTTCCATCTTCGAGATGCAGATGCCATATCTGCAATCCATCCTTCCGTTTTCCGGAAGGGCAAATTTTCGGGAGAGCTATGGATCGCCTCCAGTCCATGTCGCTTTTCGTTGCCGCGGCGGAGACAGGCAGCCTCTCGGCTGCCGGGCGCCGCTTCGGCATTCCGCTGACGACGGTCAGCCGCAAGGTTTCGGACCTGGAAAAGCACCTGAAGACACGGCTGTTGAACCGCTCGGCGCGGCAGCTGTCGCTGACCGATGCAGGCCACGCCTATCTCGCCGCCTGTCGTCGCATTCTCGATGAGGTCGGCGAGGCCGAGCGAATAGCCGCCGGCGAATACAGCGCCCCGACCGGCGAACTGATCGTCACTGCGCCGATCGTATTCGGCCGCCTGCATGTGCTGCCGGTCGTCACCAGCTTCCTCTCCGCCTATCCTGAGGTGAGTGTGCGGCTGACACTCGCCGACCGGATAACCCAGCTGGTCGAAGAGCACTTCGACCTCGCCGTCCGCATCGGCGAGCTTGCCGATTCGAGCCTGATCGCCACCCGCCTGGGTTCAATCCGCCGCGTCGTTTGCGCGAGCCCGACTTATCTCGCCGAGCACGGCACACCGAAAACGCCGCAGGAGCTTGCAGCACACAGTGCCATCACCTTCGAAGGGCTCACCGCCGCAGCCTGGAGCTTCGCCACCGGCAAGACCGAATTCAGCGTGCCGATCCGCTCCAGGTTACGGGTCAACACGGCTGAGGCAGCGATCGATGCGGCGATTGCCGGCGTCGGCGTGACGAGGCTGCTTTCCTACCAGATCGCCGCCGCAGTCCGGTCGGGTACGCTGCGCCCGGTGCTGCAAGAGTTTGAGCCAGACCCATGGCCGGTGAGCCTCGTCCATGCCGGCCAGGGGCTACTGCCGGTGAAGCTGCGCGCATTCCTCGACTTCGCCGCCCCGCGCCTGAGACAGCGCCTGCTGCAGGCCGCATGGGAAACGTGACGAAGACGGCCCTCGCAAGGCCGGGCCGATCGCCCGCCTCGCAGCGTTTCCTTTTTGCGGGCGCTTGGTGTAACCAACGCACACCTCCTCACCGGGCACTTGCTGTATGCTGTATTTCCGCTCGCTGGCGTTCAATCTCGCCTTCTACCTCAATTTGATCGTCCAGATGATCCTCTGGACCCCGTATTATTTCCTGTCGCCGCGCCATCGCGCCTGGTTCGTGCCGAAATTCTGGTCGCGCACCAGCATGTGGCTCTACGACAAGATCGCCGGCACCAGAAGTGAGATCACCGGCCAGGAAAACCTGCCTGACGGCTCTTTCATCCTGGCGCCGAAGCACCAGTCCTTCTGGGACACGATCGCTTTCCTGCCTTATCTCGACGATCCCGTTTACATATTGAAACGGGAGCTGACCTGGATCCCGTTCTTCGGCTGGTACATTTTGAAGATGCGGATGATTCCTGTCGACCGCGGCAGCCGCTCGAAGGCATTGAAAATGGTGATCGCCGCGACCAAACAGGAATTGGCGCGCAATCCGCGTCAGCTGATCATCTATCCCGAGGGCACGCGCCGGGCGCCGGGCGACGAGCCGGTCTATAAATACGGCATCGTCGAACTCTACACGCAACTTGGCATTCCGGTGGTCCCGGTCGCCCACGTTGCCGGTCTCTATTGGCCGCGCCGCAAATTCCTGCGCTATCCCGGCACGATCAAGGCGCGCTTCCTGCCACCGATCCCGCCCGGCCTCGGCAAGGACGAATTCATGCAACGGCTGATCGGCGAGACGGAAGCCGCCTGCGACCAGCTTCTCGTCGAGGCGGCACAGACGCCGAACCCGCCGCCGATGCCGCCGACGGCAATGAAACGGCTTGGTGAGCTCGATGCGAAACCTGAATTGAAAGGCTGAGACACCCGCCGCGCATGCCAGAAAGGCTCACGGCAAGGCAGCCAGGGCGGCTGTTGCAACCAGCGTCACGGCAAACACCAGATTGATGATCCGCGACGCCAGCGGTTTGCGCAGCAAATGTGCAAAAGCCGCGCCGGCGAGAAGCCACAAGAGATGAATGGCAGCAATCATCAAGGCGAGGACCGCCAGCTTGGCTGAAATAGCAAGACCGCCCGCGCCAGGAGACGCGCCGGCGAACACGGCGGCAATCGCCACATAGGCTTTCGGATTGGCAACGGCCAGAAGGAACCCGCCCAGGAAAGTGGGAGGTGCCGCCCCACCAATGCGTGCCGCCAGCGGCGGCGCCGTCGCTATCTTGAACGCCAGATAGAGGATGTAGGCTGCTGACGCGACCGCCAACAGCGCCGCGAGCTTCGGCAGCGCGGTGAGAACGGCCATGATGCCCGTCGCCACCACCAAAAGCACGAGAACCGTCCCGACAACGATTCCCGAGGCATAGCGCAGCGAACCGCGCAGGCCGAACGCGGCGCCGATCGCGGTGACGCTTATCGTCGCCGGCCCCGGGCTGCCCATGACGATGGCCGACGCCAACACAAGCGCCAGCAATCGCTCCCATAGCTGCTGATCGAGAAGACCCTGTCCGGTCATGCGGCGTCCCTGCATCCTGCGACGATGCAGGGACGGTAGGGCAAGGCAGCGGCGCCGGTCTTGAACGATCGTGCGCGGCTATGCGCTGGCCTTGTCGAGCTCGGCCAGATCGTCCGGGCTGAGCTGCAACGACGCGGCACGCACCAGGCTGTCGAGCTGGTCGAGCGTCGTCGCGCTGGCAATCGGAGCGGTGACGCCGGGCTGTGCCATGACCCAGGCAAGCGCCACTTCCGCTGGCTTGGCCGAGTGTCTGGCTGAAACAGCAT
The DNA here is from genome assembly GCF_040318825.1 of Mesorhizobium sp. M1006. NCBI lineage: Bacteria > Pseudomonadati > Pseudomonadota > Alphaproteobacteria > Hyphomicrobiales > Phyllobacteriaceae > Mesorhizobium > Mesorhizobium sp. M1006. The sequence continues at coordinate 52,771 of NZ_JAMYMZ010000012.1, read as the reverse complement.
CGAGCGCTGAGAGAATGCGCATGCCGCGGGTGTTGAGATAGCCTTTCACACCGCCACCGCGCGGGCTTTTGCCGAGGTCGGCCTCGCTGCGGTACTTGCCGCTCAGAAACCCCTTCGCGAGGCTGAAATAGGTGATGACGCCGATGTCCTCGGCCGCGCACAGGTCGCGCAGCGGACCATCGAAGGACGAGCGGTCGTAAAGGTTGTATTCCGGCTGCAGCACCTCGTAGCGCGGCAGGCCGCGCAGGCTTGCTACGTCAAGTGCGGCCCGCAGCTGGGCGGCGTCGAGGTTGGAAGCGCCAGCATAACGGATTTTGCCCTTGTCGAGCAGTTTCTGGTAAGCGCCGAGCGTTTCCTCATAAGGGGTCGCCGGGTCGGGCCAGTGCGACAGATAGAGATCGACGCTATCGACCTGCAGCCTCTTCAGCGAAGCATCGATGGCCTGTTCGATATAGGCGGCGGACAGGTCCCTCTTACCCTGTCCCATATCCGAACCGACCTTGGTGATGACGACAACCTTGTCGCGGTTGCCACGGCTCTTCATCCATTTGCCGATGATGGTTTCGGATTCGCCGCCCTCGTGGCCGGCAATCCAGCGCGAATAGGAATCGGCCGTGTCGATGGCGTTGAGGCCAGCGTCGACAAAGCGGTCGAGCAGGTCGAACGAGGTTTTCTCATCGGCGGTCCAGCCGAACACATTGCCGCCCAGAACCAATGGCGCGATGGATAGGTCGGTGCGACCGAGACGACGTTTCTGCAAGGCTGATCTCCATGGTGATTCATGCTGGGGCGGGTGGGAGCCGCCGACCGAGCTAACCTATGTCGCACCGTGGCAACGTCAAACGCATAGCCTCTTTTCCAGCCCGCCGGCGCTTCACAAAACCGCGACCCGCCGCGCCGTGTCCGGCCCCAAGGCGCTGGTCCCGGGCATCCAAACCGGCAGCCTCTGAAGAAACGATCTGGCAAGTTTGGCACATAGATTGTCAAATCTGCCAATTCAGACCTTTGCCGGCCGGCCATAGGTTCCGCCGCGCCGACGCAAGTCTCGGCACGGCCTGGCCGGGGCTCAGACTGTTGGCCTCGGATTGTTTGTTATGGAGACCGGCATGAAAGCAATTGTATTTGACGCCATCGGTTCGCCGCGCGACGTGCTCTATGTGGATGACCTGCCGATGCCACGGATCAGCGACGGCGAGGTGCTGGTCAGGATGGTCTCGGCCTCGATCAATCCGGGCGACTTCCTGTTTATCCAGAACCTCTATCCCGAACCGAAGAAGCCGCATTTTCCCCGGCAGATCGCCGGAAACCATGGCGCCGGCATCGTCGAAGCCGTTGGCGCGAACGTCGGGTTGGAACCGGGGATGCTTGTCGCGTTCAGCTATTATGGCAGCTGGGCCGAGTACGCCGCCATTCCCGCCGAATGGCTGATCCCGTTGCCTGCCGGCTATCCTGTCGAACGCGCCGGGCAGATGGTGAACCCCATTACCGCGTGGGATCTGCTGGTGGATTCCCGTGTGCGGCCTGGCCAATGGCTGGCTGTCACGGCCGGCTATTCGTCAATTTCGACAATGGTGATGCAGTTCGCCCAACGACGCGGCATCAACGTCATCGCTCTTGTGCGGCGCTCGCACCAAAGCTTCGATCCGAAGACGCTTGGCGCCGCCGCCACTCTTGACCTTTCGGAGTTGAAGACAAGTATCCGGGAAGCCGTGATGGATATCACCGGCGGCGCCGGATTGAACGGGATTATCGACAATGTCGGCGGACCTGTCAGCGGCGAATTGATCCGCACCCTGGCGCTCGGCGGGCAGATGGTGATCAATGGCGGAATGAGTGCCGAGCGCTTCGAACTGCACAATTTCGACGTGTTGCTGAGCGGCGTCGAAATCAGGGCGAATATCTATCGCTACTTCTTTTCGCCGCCTGCCGAAGCCGACCGGCCTGTCCTATGCGAGATTATCGACACCTTCGGCCAGCCCGGCTTCCACGTTCCTGTCGGCGGTCTCCACCCGCTGACCGAGTTCAAGCTTGCCGTGGCAAACAGTCTGGATCGCGCCGATCTTGGAAAACAGATTTTCAGGATGTAGCCCGCGTCACGACACCGAAAACATCATGGTAACGACAAAAGGCGCTACGTCGCGATCCGTCTCGTCACGTCTTCCAGCCAGTGGTCGCTTATACCCAGTGCTTCGAGGTGCTCCAGCGTGCTGAGCACGTAATCCTCATTCCTCCCCGATTGGCCGACGGCGCCGCGAACGACGGCCGCCGCCTCGGCCGGGTCGAGCGCACCGGCATATTGCTCATGGCTGCGGTCCACGACATAGGCGACGGCGTCGACCGTCTTGCCCCCATCCGTTTCACCCTTGTCGAGGCGAACGCTGAGCACACGTTCGAGATAGACGTTGGTGACCAGCTCGCGTTCGCGCAGATAGGTAATGACCTCGTTGCGCAGCTCGCCTGGAACCCGGAACGCCAGCCCGATGCAGGAGCCTCCGCGGTCGAGGCCGAGCACCAGGCCCGGCCGTTCGCGCGTGCCGCGATGCACGAAAGAATAGACGCAGAGCGAACGGCGGTAGCCATGCAGGCGGGCGCGCCGCGTCTCGACATGTGCGAATCCCGGTCGCCAGATCAGTGAGCCGTAGCCAAAAACCCAAAAATCGCCCATATCGCCAAGCCTGATTGTGACGACCACCTCACCGGTGGTGTTTCAGTCCGTCTACCTGTTGGTGCCGCAAGCGACAGCCCGCCCGTGCCACCCCGCGTTAACGAAAGCCGCAGCATGACGTCAAGTGACGAGCGCCCGCCGCCCAGCCAACGTCGCCGCCTGTTGTGGCTTGCCGCTTTCATCCTCGTGCTGTTCGGCATCTACAGCGCCGGCTGGTTCTACCTGGCGGACCTGGTCGAGAGCGCCACCAAAAAGGCGGTCGCCGATCTCGACGACAAAGGCATCAAGGCCGACTGCGCCAATCTCGCGGTCAGCGGCTATCCCTTCAGCTTCACCGTTTCCTGCGACAGCCTGGCTTACGAGGACGACAGCCGCAACGTCGCGGCATCGACAGGCAAGATCAACGCCGCCACGCAGATCACCCGGCTTCTGTCGCCTGCCGCCGAGCTCAGGGGGCCGCTCAGGACCTCTGTTCCCGGCATGACCCCGCTCTGGATCGACTGGGATGATCTGCGGGCCGACATGAAGCTGTCCTGGCCGCTGCCGAGGCGCCTCTCGCTGCAGGCAGAAGGCCTGTCCGGCCAGACCGATCCGGCAGACGACACCGATCCCGTCTCGCTGTTCAGCGCCGGAACCGCCACCGGACAATTGCGCCCAAACGGCCCGGACATCGACTATGCCGGCAATTTCACCGATCTTGAAATCGACGCGGCGGCCATCGACGGGCGCGTCTTGCCGCCGCTCGACGGCAGCGGCGACCTGACGCTGAAGAACGGCGTCACGCTGATCAAGGCAAATCCGAAGAGCCTGCGCGGCCAGGCGGCCGAAATCCACAAGCTCGATCTGTCGTCCGGAACTGCGCGCATCACCGTTTCGGGACCGCTGTCGGTCGATGACGACGGTCTCATAAATGCCGACCTGACGATCAGGCTCAATGATCCAAAGGCCGTGGCGGCAATCCTCGCCACCGCCATCCCCGAGCAGAAGAAACAGATCCAAACCGGCTTTGCCGGACTGGCGCTGCTCGGCAACCAGCCGTCGATGCCGCTGAAGATCGTCAGGGGCAAGGCCTCGCTCGGCTTCATCCCGCTCGGCAAGATCAAGCCGCTCGACTAGAGCAACTCCAGGAAAAGTGTGAAACGGTTTTCCGTCCGGAATTGCGCAAAACAAAGAGATAGAGCGGTTCGGCGTTTCTGTGAAACGATGAACCGCTCTAAGCCGGGCCGGCCTGCGATCGGCCTGCCGCGGCTTATCCCTTCGGCGGGTGTTCGACTGCCTGGCGGCCGAAATCCGGTACGTCGATATCCTGGCCGGCCTCGATGATCGAGCGGCGGACGGCGCGGGTGCGGGTGAACAGGTCGAACAGTTTTTCGCCGTCGCCCCAGCGGATCGCCCGCTGCAGCGAGGACAGATCCTCGGAAAACCGCGCCAGCATTTCGAGAATGGCGTCCTTGTTGTGCAGGCAGACGTCGCGCCACATGGTCGGGTCGGACGCCGCGAGACGAGTGAAGTCGCGAAAGCCGGAAGCCGAGTATTTGATGACCTCGGACTTGGTCACCGACTCCAGATCGTCGGCGGTACCGACGATGTTATAGGCGATGATGTGCGGCAGGTGCGAAACGATGGCCAGCGTCATGTCGTGATGCTGCGGGTCCATCGTGTCGATGTTGGAGCCGCAGCGGCGCCAGAATTCCGAGAGCTTTTCCAGTGCTGCGGGATCGGTGCCGGGCAGCGGCGTGAAAATGCACCAGCGGTTCTCGAACAGTTCGGCAAAACCGGCGTCCGGTCCCGATTTTTCGGTGCCGGCCAAAGGATGGCCGGGGATGAAGTGCACGCCATCAGGCACGTGCGGCTGCATCTGCGCGATCACCGACGCCTTGGTCGAGCCGACATCGGTGAGGATGGCGCCCTTCTTCAGCGCCGGCGCGATCTCCGCGGCGACCGTACCGGAAGAACCGACCGGCACCGAAACGATAACCAGATCAGCATCGCGAACCGCCTCTTTCGCATCCGTCGTATAGGTGTCGCCAAGGCCGAGTTGGCTCGCCCGTGCCAGCGTCGCTTCGCTGCGCGTCGAAATCGCGATTTGGCCGGCGAGCCCCTCGCGGCGGATGACGCGGGCCAGCGACGAGCCGATCAGGCCGATGCCGACCAGCGCGATTTTTTCGAACATCGGTGATGTCATGGTGTTCTAGCTTTTCAGGAATGTCGCGAGTGCTGCGACAACGCCGCGATTGGCCTCTTCGGTGCCGATGCTCATGCGCAGCGCGTTGGGAAAACCGTACCCGGAAACGCGCCGCAATATGTAGCCGCGCGCACTGAGGTAGTCGTCGGCGGCCGCCGCCGAATGCCTTTTGTCCTCGGGAAAGTGGATGAGGATGAAATTGCCGACGCTCGGCGTCACCCGCAGCCCGAGCCCGCTTAGTTGCTCGCTCAGCCAGGCCAGCCAGGTCTCGTTGTGCGCGACGCTGCGTTCGATATGGGCGCGGTCGTGGATCGCCGCGATGCCGGCCTCGATTGCCGTTGCATTGACGTTGAAAGGCCCGCGCACGCGGTTGATCGCGTCGATGACGTGCATTGGCGCATACATCCAGCCGATCCGCGCCCCGCCCAGGCCCAATTTGGAGAAAGTGCGGGTCATGACCACGTTTTCCGCGCTGCCCACCAACTCGACGCCGGCTTCATAATCGTTGCGCCGGACATATTCGGCGTAAGCTGCATCCAGCACCAGAAGCACGTTTCGCGGCAGGCCGGCATGCAGGCGGCGCACCTCCTGGAACGGCACGTAGGTGCCGGTTGGATTGTTTGGATTGGCAAGGAAGATGATCCGGGTAGCCGGCGTCACCGCGGCGAGGATCGCATCGATATCGGCGCGTTCATCGGTCTCCTTGACCGTCACCGGGACGGCACCGGCCGACTGTATGTAGATCTTGTAGACCATGAAGCCGTGTTCGGTGATGATGGCTTCGTCGCCGGGCGCGAGGTAGGTCTGCGCCAGCAGGCCCAGAATCTCGTCGGAGCCGTTGGAGCAGACGATGTTCGCCGGGTTGAGCCCGTGCACCTCGGCGATCGCTTCCCTCAGGCGCCTGGCGCTGCCGTCGGGATAGACCGCGAGCTTGTCGGCGACCGCGCGCGCGGCCTCTATCGCCTTTGGCGAAGGGCCGAGCGGGTTCTCGTTCGCCGACAATTTATGGACCTTGGCGACACCTTCAGGCGCCGCGCTCTTGCCGGGCACATAGGCTTCGATGTCCATGATGCCGGCGCGGGGCTTTGGACGTGTCTGATCCGGTGTCTGGCTCATTTCATGAAATCCGTCGAGAGTGCCTCCATCCGGAAGCCGCAGCGGAAATACAAGCCGTGGCCCGGAATGTCGAGGGGCGGCAATTCGGGATCAAGAACTTGCCGTTGACGAAGCCATGCGCGAGTCATAGAAGAACGGCTACAGTTCCGTGGTGATTTGGCCGGTCGGCTTGCAGCCACGTTAAACAACTTGCTAAAGGGCCGTTTGCATCTTGTAACCGGCTTTGCGAAGGCATGGCCGGTTTTTTGTTGCCAGACCGGTGGACAACTGAAGGCCGGGCAAGGAGATGTGATGGTCGCTTTGCGCGCGCGAAAAACCAACAACGAGGCCGACCAGCCGTCGAGCCCGGTGTTGCGTTTCGGCGCCGACAAGCCGCTCAAGCTCGACGCCGGCACGCTGCTGTCGCCGTTCCAGATTGCCTACCAGACCTATGGCACGCTCAACGACGCGCGCTCCAACGCCATCCTCGTCTGCCATGCGCTGACCGGCGACCAGCACGTCGCCAACACCAATCCGGTGACCGGCAAGCCGGGCTGGTGGGAAGTGCTGATCGGTCCCGGCAAGATCATCGATACCGACCGTTTCTTCGTCATCTCGTCAAACGTCATCGGCGGCTGTCTCGGCTCCACCGGCCCCGCCTCGACCAATCCCGCCACCGCCAAGCCCTACGGGCTCGACCTGCCGATCATCACCATCCGCGACATGGTGCGGGCGCAGTTGATGCTGGTCGAGCATTTCGGCATCGAACAGCTGTTCAGCGTGCTGGGCGGCTCGATGGGCGGCATGCAGGTGCTGCAATGGGCCTCGAGCTATCCCGAGCGCGTCTTCTCGGCGCTGCCGATCGCCACCGGCGCCCGCCATTCCTCGCAGAACATCGCTTTCCACGAGGTCGGCAGGCAGGCGGTGATGGCCGACCCGGACTGGCATGGCGGCAAGTATTTCGAGCACGGCAAGCGGCCGGAAAAGGGGCTGGCGGTGGCGCGCATGGCCGCCCACATCACCTATCTGTCGGAAGCAGCGCTGCACCGCAAGTTCGGCCGCAACCTGCAGGACCGCGAAGCCCTGACCTTCGGTTTCGATGCCGACTTCCAGATCGAGAGCTATCTGCGCCATCAGGGCATGACGTTCGTCGATCGCTTCGATGCCAACTCCTATCTCTACATGACCCGGGCGATGGACTATTTCGATCTCGCCGCCGACCATGGCGGCCGGTTGGCCGATGCCTTCGCCGGCACCAAGACGCGCTTCTGCCTGGTTTCGTTCACTAGCGATTGGCTGTTCCCGACCGAGGAGAGCCGCTCGGTCGTGCACGCGCTGAACGCGGCCGGCGCCTCGGTATCGTTCGTCGAGATCGAGACCGACCGCGGCCACGACGCCTTCCTGCTCGATGAGCCCGAACTGTTCGCCGCCATCAAGGGCTTCATCGCCTCGGCCGCGCGGGCGAGAGGGCTCGGCGCATGACCCCGAAAAGTTGCGGATTGTTCGGATCAGGACCATGTGCCAGGCATCAGCGCATGACCCCGAAAAGTTGCAGGCTTTTCGGATCAGGGTCATGTGCCGAGCAAGAGCCGAAGGCATGAGCGTCAACCGCGCCCAGCGCGTCGACCTCGAAGTCGTCGCCGATCTCATCCCGCCGCAGTCGCGGGTGCTGGACGTCGGTTCCGGCGACGGCCTGCTGCTCGAATTGCTGCAGGAGACCAAGAAGGTCGATGGCCGCGGGCTGGAACTGTCGCAGCGCGGCGTCAACGAATGCGTGGCGCGCGGCCTGTCGGTTATTCAAGGCGATGCCGACAAGGATCTCCAATTCTATCCCGACAAGGGTTTCGACTTCGTCGTTCTGTCGCAGACCTTGCAGGCGACCCGCAATCCGAAGCTGGTGCTCGACGAACTGCTCCGGATCGGCAACCGCGCCATCGTCTCATTCCCGAATTTCGGCCACTGGCGGGTGCGCCTTTCGCTGCTCTTCAACGGCCGCATGCCGGTGACCAAGGACCTGCCCTATTCCTGGTACGACACGCCCAACATCCATTTCTGCACCATTCGCGACTTCGTCAATCTGTGCGACGAGCTTGGCGCGACGGTGGAAAAGGCAACCGCGCTCGACGCCAACGGCCAGCGGATCGGCTTCTCCATGCCTTGGTGGTTCTGGAACTTTTTCGGCCAGCAGGCGGTATTCCTGCTGAAACGATAGGTTTGACAGGCAGAAGCAACGAACCTCAGACCTGCGCAAGAAACCATATTTTCAATTTTCAATCCAATGAAGTTGCCCGGCATTCTTTGTTGCTTTAACAGGTCTCAAACGGGTTGGTTTGGGGGAAGCAATGAAGACGTTAGTATTAGCAACAGCTTTGATGTCGGCCACTTTGATTTCCGGATGCACGACGTCGAAGACCGATTTCCAGAATGGACAAGTCGCGTTGAGCGGCAGCCCGGCGCTGAAACGGCAGGCGATCCAGCGGTGCATGACCAAATTCAAGATGCGGTTCGGCAAGGTTGAAAGGGCAAACCTCGCCGCGCTCATGAACGTCCCGGATGCCGGATTGGAACACACGTTCTGCACGCGATTGATGAACGGCTTCGCGAACGGCAGGATCAACTACTCGGATTACCTGGCTGCATTGTCGCATGGCGACATGTCCAACGCGATCAAGGTGCTGCAGGGGCGGTGAAGCTGCCGATGCAGACGCGATCCAAATTCGGTGCCGCCAGATAGATGGCGGCACCATAGACGCCGGTTGTACCCGATCATTCCCTCTATTCAAGCACGTCCGTGGCCTTGTGCGGGTGCTGGACGCCATCAACGAAGACCACGTCGGACCGGGAATTGCCGGTACGCAGCGGCAATATCTCCTGATAGGCGGGCGAGTCGTACCATGCACGTGCCTGCTGCCGGTTGGGAAACTCGATGACTATGAGATAGCCCGGCCAGGTGTTTTCAACGACTTCCACCTCGCCTCCGTGCACCACGAAGCGGCCGCCAAACGGTTCCAGCGTGGCATCGATCTTGTGCAGGTACTCGACGATCTGCGGTCCCGGCGTGACCTGGCGCATATGGGCGACGGCGTAGGCGGTCATGGCGTAACTCCTTGTGGTCGAAGGCCGGACAACCGGCTTGATGGGAGCAGTTTGCCGAGACGTCGCGCACAGGTCGATTACCCCCGAGGTAATGACACTGAATACAAAACCGACGCGCCGCTGCCGTCAGCTGAAAGATATTTCCGCCTGGCACCGATGATTTCCACCCACCTGCGCTGTCCTTATCGATGAGCGCGCCTGGATGGTCCGGCGGCCGGGAATAGAGAGGTGATCCATGGGATCGTTGCAAAATCAGAATGTCGTCGTCGTCGGAGGCAGCCGTGGTGTCGGCCGCTCCATCGCGGAGGCCGCCCTCAAGGAGAAAGCGACGGTGCTGGCCGTCGCCCGCGGAAAACAGGCCCTGGCGCAATTTGCCTGGGAGGTCTCGGGCGTGAAGACGCTCGCGGCCGATGCTACGATGGACTCCGCCCCGGATAAGGTCTTCGCCGCGCTTGAGCCGGACGTACTGGTGATCTGCGCAGGTGCGCTGGCGCCTTCTGCGCCGGTGCATGAACAGAACTGGAAGGCGTTCTCGGCAAATTGGGACACGGACGTCAAGGCGTCGTTCCTGTTTTGCCGGGCCGCTCTGCGGCGTCCGCTCAAGCCGGGGACCCGGATCGTTCTGATCTCCAGCGGCGCGGCCTTGACCGGCGGACCACCGAACGCCGGCGGCTATGCTGGCGCAAAACGCATGCAGATGTTCCTGGCCGGTCATAGCCAGAAGGAGGCCGACCGGCTTGGCCTCGGCCTGCGCTTCATGGCGCTCGCGCCGATGCGCATCATGCCGGAAACCGGCGTGGGCAAAGCCGGCGTCGACAGCATAGCGGCCTATATGGGCATCCAGCCGGCGGACTTCATCGCCGCCATGACCGACATGCAAACGCCGGCCGATGTCGGACGGGCGGTGGTCGCACTCGCCACCGGCCAGCCGCAAGGCAGTTCCTTCATGGTGAGCGGTAGCGGGCTTGCCCCGGCCGCCTGAGGGGCGCGTAATGCAACGCTCGCTCGTAACCGCACAAGCCACATGACAGACGCTCAACCACCTCTGGAACCATCACGCCAGCCGATCCTCGATCGGCTGGCCTTCGAGAAGGTCACGGCCGCGCATCGCCGCGAGCTCAAGCTGCATTGTTATCGCATGATGGGTTCGCTGCACGAGGCCGACGACCTCGTCCAGGACACGTTGCTTCGCGCCTGGCGCGCAAGATCGGAGTTCGACGGGCGAGGTTCGGTTCGCGGTTGGCTCTACATGATCGCGACCAACGGTTGCCTCAACGCCATCAAGGCGAGGTCGAGGGCGCGTCGCATTCTCCGGGAACCCGGACGGCAGCCCTCGCACGGGGCGGCCATAGGCGGGCCCGTAGCCGACATCGCCTGGCTGGAGCCCTACCCCGACGCCGAGCTTCCAGACGTTGCCAGCAGCGAGCCAGGTCCGGAAGCCCGTTACGAGAGCCGCGAGGCCGTCCAGCTCGCCTTCGTCGCGGCGATCCAGGATCTGCCGCCCAGGCAGCGCGCCGCGCTGCTGCTTGCCGACGTCCTCGGATGGTCGGCTGTCGAGACGGCGCGTTTGCTGGGCGGATCGACGGCTTCGATCAACAGCGCGTTGCAACGGGCCCGCGCAACGCTGGCGACGCGCTATCCTCAGGGACGGCCGGCCAGCCGATCACGGCCCAGCCCCGAAGAAGGCCTGCTGCTCGAACGCTACATGCAGGCCTGGCAGGCCGCCAATCTCGACAGCTTGATCGAGCTGCTGCGTGAGGACGCCATCTACACCATGCCGCCTTGGCGTGAATGGTATCAAGGCCGCGAAGCGATCCGCGGTTTCTTCGAGACCGTCTGGCCGAGGTTTGGCGGCTTCCGCACGCTGGCCACCCGCGCCAATGCCCAGCCGGCGGTCGGGGTTTATTCCCGCAGCCACGATGGCCCTGAATGGCGGGCCCATTCCCTGCATGTGTTCGACGCAGCCGAGGGCGGGATCGCTTCCTTGACGATCTTCATAGGGCCGCTCGGGCCATCTCTGTTCCCGGCCTTCGGCCTGCCACCAGCCTAGCTTACCCCTGGGCCAGCCTTATCGGTCGAGTTCCGGGAAATAGGGGTCCGAGAAAAACCTTCGGTCGCGCTCACCTTGCAGGCAGTCGATCGGTGCGTCGATGCGGATCGTCCTCGGATCCACCTTGGGATACTCGATGCCGCTGACCTCGAGGATCAGTTTGCGGCGAGTGGCGGTGGCGAATTCGGAAGCAGCATAGATCGGCAGCACGAACGAGCCCGGCCCGCCGGTGACGCATTCGGCATAGTACCGGTCGAGATGGCTGAAGGTGGGTGACGGGCTGACCAGGATCGGCAGCCCGTTGATGACGATGCCCTTCGCCAGCGCCGCATCGCGTGCCGTTGTGACCGGCAAGCCGGTGTTGTTTGGGCCGTCCCCCGAGACGTCGATGACGCGGCGTTTGCCGGTGAAGGCCGTGCCGTCGAAAAGCTCGGCGCCGAAAGCCACAGCACCGGAAATCGAGGTGCCGCGAAAGCTCCTGAACGGGCGGGCCGCGATCTTGTCGGCGAAAGCGTTGGCGCTCTCCTTGCTGTCGACGACCTGCCAGGCAATGACCGCATCGTCGCGGATGGTGCCGGCCCATTCGAAATAGGCGATGGCGATGCGGCCGAAGGTACCGGCACGCACGGCGTTGATGAAGTCGGGGTGGCGCAGCGCCGCGACATAGCCGGCGCGCTGCAGGGCAAACTCCCTTTCATCCATCGACTGCGAGATGTCGACGGCCAGCACCAGCTCGACATCGACGGCAATTGCATTGGCCGGCGCGGCCGCAGGTGCCGCCGGGGTGCAGGCAAGGCAGGCGAGCAGGGCGAGTGCGTCAAGCATGGCCGATCGGAACGTTCCCATCTGAAACGATCGCGACAGTTTTTCGCCGCGATCGCGGCGAAATAAAGCTTGCCTTCTATTTCTTTCGGCCGGTCGAGGCGATCGCCGGGGGCGGTTCGATGGCACCTGCCCTGATACGGGCCGGCTTGAGTGGCGGTTGGCCGGCATCCTTGACGATGGTCAACGCCCGCCGGAAAAAGCGGGCATTGTGCTGGCCGCGGCCGATATTGAGGATCGCGGCGTCGGGAAGGCGCTTCTCCAGCATCGACAGCACTTGCCTCAGCGTTGGGCCGTCGAACGCGTCCAGCGCCTCGTCGATGATCACCCATTTCGGCCGTCGCAAGGCCAGCCTGGCAAAGGCCAGCAGACGCTGCTCGTCGTCGCTGAGCTCACGCTCCCAGCGCGCCGAGCGATCGAGCGAGGACGACAGGCGTTGCAGCCCGACATCGGCCAGCACCTCCGAGATCTCGGCATCGCTCGCCTCCGCCGCGCCGTCTGAATGGTTGAGCACCTCGCGCAGCTTGCCGAGCGGGAAATAGGGGGTACGCGGAACAAAGATCGGCGCTTCTCCGGCCGGCATGCCGATCCGTCCGCTGCCCCATGGCCACAGACCGGCAATGGCCCGGAAGAACAGCGTCTTGCCGGCGCCCGGATCTCCGGTGATCATGACCCGGTCGCCGGCGCGGATTTCGACATGCGGCTCGGCAAGCTTGGTGCATCCCTCCGGCGAGGCGACCTCGAGTTTCTCGAAGGTCAGGCTGCCGTCCGGGTTTTCGCCGAACGAAATGCGCCTTTCCGTATGGTGCAGCGCGTCGGTGTCGGCAAGCGCGATGCGGAAGTCGGCGACCCGCATCAGCGTAGCGCGCCAATCGGCGATGCCGCCGATATTGTTGATGAACCAGCGCAGCGACGAATGGACCTGGTTGAAAGCGCCGACTGCCATCATCAAGCCGCCAAAGCTGATATCGCCGGCGAAATAGACCGGTGAGGCGACCAGGATCGGCGCGACGACAGTGATCCAGCCATAGGTGTCGGTAACCCAGGAAAGATTGATCTGGGCGCTGTAGATGCGCCGCATGGCGCCCAGCACCATGCCGAGATCGAATTCGAGCCGGCGCCTGGCATCGGCCTCGCCATGCGCCAGCGCGATGGCATCGACATTCTCGTTGACGCGAACCACCGAGGAGCGCAGCTCCGCTTCACGCGTATAGCGATCGTTGTTGAAGCGGATCAACGGTCGCCCGACCAGCCAGCTCAACCAGGAGGCGGTGCCCGCATAAAGGATCGCCGCCCAGACCATATAGCCGGGTATGGCCAGCGAATGGCCGCCTATGTGGAAGACGAAGCCGGAAGACAGCGACCACAGGACCCCAACGAACGAGGCAAGCAGGATGCAGGACTGCAGCAGGCCGATGCCAAGACCGGTGGAAAGATCGGAGAGATGCCCGGCATCCTGCTGCAGGCGCTGGTCGGGATTGACGCCGATGGCGCCGGCATGGGTCAGCCGGAAGGCACGCGCCGGCCGCATCCATTCGTCGATCAGGTCGAGCGTCAGCGCCTCGCGCAGCTTCAGGCGGAGCATCTGGTCGAGCCAGGTCTGGCCGACATTGAGCACCACAAGCCCGCCGGCGATGCCGGCAAAGACCAGAAGCTGATGCAGGAAAGCCGGCATGTCGCGCCGCGCAAGCGCGTCGTAGAAAGGCTGGTTCCAGCGATTGAGCAGAACCTGCCCGATCGAGCTCGCCACGATGACGGCGACGATGCCGATCGCTGCCCAAAGCAATTGTTTTCGCACTGGCGAGCTGGTCAGTGCCAATTTGATTGTTGCCAGCTGCTCACGCAGGCTGCTGGCTTCGATCGACGTGGCAAGCTTCTGGGCGCTGGCCTCGACATCCGGAAGATCAGCCATGAGTGGATCCTTGCATTCGAAAGCGATGCTGAAACCCGGTCATAGAATCGACCGCGTATGCCTTCAATCCGGCAGCCAACCCGTCCGCGACAGACAATGCATGTCGCGCAAAAGTGTGCAGCGGTTTTGCGATAACGACATGCATAAAACAACAACCTAAAGCGCGTCGTACGAGGCCGGTCTAATGCGACGCGCTTTTGGTGAGAAAAAGCCTGCGTCGGATCACGAACGCGTCATCCTGGCGGTGTCGGACGTCCGGCCCGCGACAGCCCGGCCAAGCGTCGGCGCGCCATGCGGCGAGAGAACCGGCACGAAGACGCGGCGGGACGCGCGCTGGGCAACCGGCACGCCTTGATAGAGCCGCTTCTGCGCCTCGACAACGATAACGCCAGAAAAGATCGGCCAGAAGCGCCGGCCGGCGCGTTCCAGCACATTATGGAACTGCATCATGAAACGTCGCGGCGACGGCGGGAAGAACAGCGCATCGGACCACGCCGCCGGCGTGAAATTCGCTTCGCGCAGCAATTCGGTCAGCTGGCCGCGCGAGAACGGCCGGCCATTGCCGAAAGGCGTATGCTCGAAGCGTGCCCAGACGCCGCGCCGGTTGGGCACGACGATGACGACACGGCCGGCCGGCGACAGCACCCGCCAGATCTCGTTCAGCGTCTCGCGCGGGTTCTCGACATGTTCGAGCGAATGGACGAGCAGCATGCGGTCGATGCAGGAATCGACCAGCGGCAGTTCCTCGTCGAAGACCAGGGCAGTCGCCGTCGGCCCGGTCGCCGGCCAGACCACCGCGCCCTGCGTTGCCGGCATGAAGGCAAAGACGCGCTCGGCATCGCTGCCGAAGCGCTCCAGCCACGGCAAGGTGTAGCCGAGGCCGACCAGCCGCTCGTTGGGCACGACGGCCCATATCGAGGACAGCGCCATGGTGATCGAGCGTTCGGCCAGGCGGCCGAGCGTGGTCGAATAAAACGAACGGAGATCGACAATGTCTGAATGCATGCGCGGAACGGTAGCTTCGAAGCAGTCCAAGTTCAACAAAGGCAGATGACATCGGCTGGCAGGCGCCCTATGTCTGCGGCAATAAAGGGAGAGATGCGATGCCGGTCGAGATCGAACAATTCATGTGCCGCAGCGACAATTTCGGCGTGCTGGTGCACGACCCGAAAAGCGGCCAGACGGCGCTCATCGATGCGCCCGAGGAGGCGCCCATCCTGGCGGCGATCAAGCGCACGGGCTGGACCCCGACGATGATCCTGACCACTCACCACCATCTAGACCATGTCGAGGCCAATCTGGCGCTGAAGGAGCGTTTCAAGCTGCGCATTGTCGGGCCGGAAGCCGAAAAGGCAAAGATTCCCGGCATCGACGAAACTGTCGAGCAAGGCTCGGTGGTCCATCTCGGCGACGAGCGGATCGAGGTCATCGCCACACCCGGCCATACCGCCGGCCATGTCACCTATCATCTGCCGGCGTCGAAAGTGGCATTCGCCGCCGACACGCTGTTTGCGCTCGGCTGCGGGCGGCTGCTCGAATGCAAGCCGCCGGTGATGTACGAATCCCTGAAGAAGCTCGCGGCGCTGCCGGCCGACACGGTCGTCTATTGCGGCCATGAGTATACGCTGGCCAACGCCCGTTTCGCGCTGACCGTCGACCCGACCAATTCGGCGCTGAAAGAGCGCGCCGCGAAAGTCGAGGCGTTGCGCGCCGACGGCAAACCGACGCTGCCGACGACCATCGGCGAGGAACTGTCGACCAATCCGTTCCTGCGCTGGCACGATCCGGCGATCCGCAGGCATCTCGGCCTCGAGAACGCCTCCGACGCCGAAGTGTTCGCCGAGATCCGCAAGCGCAAGGACAATTTCTGAGCGGCGCCAGGAGCTAGGGTCATGACCAGTTCCGCCGAAATCATCGCCCTGCTCGGCCTGAAGCCGCATCCGGAAGGCGGCTGGTATGCCGAGACCTTTCGCGACGGCGCGGCAGGCACGCGCGGCCATTCGACGGCGATCTATTTCCTCCTCGAGAAGGACCAATTGTCGGCCTGGCACCGGGTCAAGGACGCGGCCGAGGTCTGGCATTTCTATGACGGTGCGCCGCTGGCGCTGTCGATACACCGAGAAGGCGGTCCCGTCATCGAGGAGATCCTCGGTACCGCGCTTGCCGCAGGCGAGCGGCCGCAGATCGTCGTGCCGGCGGGCTGGTGGCAGTCGGCGCGCAGCCTCGGCGAATGGACCCTGGTCGGCTGCACCGTGGCGCCGGGTTTCGATTTCTCCGCCTTCGAACTGGCCGAACCAGGCTGGCAGCCGGGAACGCCTAAGGCACCTTAGCCCAGCAGCAAACCCAGCGTGATCGCCAGCTGGCCGACGTAATACAGCGCCCAGACCCCATGGCGCACCCAAATGCGATGCGGCGAGATGGCGGGCAGCAGGAACTTTTCCGCGGCGTGCAGCCCGTCGGACAGCATGAGCAGGACGATGCCGCCAATGACCCAGACGCTGTTCAGGGTGAGCGCCGCAATGCCCATGCCAAGCAACGCCGCGACATGGATGCCAATCGGCAAACGCAAGGCCGGGCCGATGCGGCGCCAGAGCGCGAAAACCATCGCCAGCGCCAACACGGCCATCGCTAGGGCAATAATTCCTCGCCACGGTTCGGCCGAGAGCAGCCCGAGGCCGCTGCCGGCGCGCAGGAACAGCACGACGTAAAGCACATGCGCGGTAAGAAAACTGGCCGTGCCGCCAAGAAATGCCTTCTCGCCGTCGCGCGACAGGAAGGCGTCGCCGATGGCACTGGCGCCCAGCGCGGCGACGAGCAGCCATGGGCCGCCCTGCTGCGCGACCAGCACCGCCAGCATCGCCACCGCCAATGTCCTTGCCGCCGACCGCGAAAGGCGCGGCGGCATGCCGAGGCTGAACGCGTAAATCACCGCCGCCGCCAGCGAAAACAGCAGCGTCGCATTGGCATTGGCATCGATGCCGCCGGAAAACGGCATCACGCGTTTGCCTCGCTCGCGGCCCTCTTGCGCAGCAACAGCGATTTCGCCGCCAGTGCCGCGCCGCCGGTGATCAGCACGCAGGCGGCGAGGATGCGCCATGACGGCTCGGCGAAGCCGGCGGTGATCAGCACCAGGGTGGACAGCAGCGGCGCGGCATAGCTCGCCGCCCCCAGCACCTGGATGTTGCCGCGCTTGACGCCGATGTCCCAGGCATAGAACGCCGCCCCCACCGGCATCAGACCGAGGCCGAGCACGGCCAGCCACTGGCCGGCGCCGTTGGGCAGCACCGTTTCTTCCAGCAACAGATGGCAGACCAGCGAAAGTGCCGCGGTGGCGGCGCAGAACCAGGTGACGATGCTGGTCGGCACCGACGGGAAGCGCCGCGACAACAGCGAATAGGACGACCACAGCACCGCGCAGACGCCGGCCATTGCATAGCCGAAGGCATAACGCGCATCGAAGGCAAGCCCGCCGCCCTTGGTGACGATCAGGACCGTGCCGGCAAGGCCGAGCAGCGCGCCGGCGACGTGGTTCCAGGCCAGCCGCTCGCCCGGCATCAGCGCCGACCCCAGCACGATCAGCAGCGGCCACAGATAGGCGATCAGGCTGGCCTCGACGGCCGGCGCATTGCGCAGCGCGGTGAAATAGAAGAAGTGGTAGCCGAACAGGCCGGCAATGCCGATCGCCCAAACCTGGCGCGGTATCTTCGCGGCGCCATCAGCTGCCGGCATGAACAGCCGGGCAACCAGCCCGACGCAAGTGCCGATCGTAAAGGTGATTGCCGAAAGCAGGAACGGCGGCACGGCGCCCGAAGCATCCGTAAGCAGCGCCAGCAGCGCCCACATGGCGACCGCGGAGAAGCCGATCAGTGTTGCGCGCGCCATACCGGTCGCCCCCTGCCCATCGTTGGCGGCGCACCGTCACGCCTATTCGTTTGCTTCGAACCGCTCCGCGCTGATCGTCAACGGGCCGATTTGCGTGCTGACCGTGGCGCGGATCGGCGCATATACGCCGCTTTGGCCGACCGGTGCAAACGTCACCATGATGCGGCTGCGTTTCTTCAGGTAGTTCAGCGCCTTGCGGTTCTTGCGGTAACCGGCCACCGGCTCGAAGCCCAGCCTGCAGGTGACCGTATCGCCCTTGTAGCCGGCCACCGAGATCGACCCTTTGGACTCGTAGGTCAGTTTCAGATCGGCACGCATTTCGCCGTCATAGAGCTTCACCGTGCGCCCGCAGACCTGGTCGAGGCTGTCGGCATGGATGACGGTGGCGGCCATCGGATCGAGGACCGATACGAGATGGCTGCCGGCCAGCGGTATCCAATTCTCGGGATTGCGCTTCTTCGGTTCAGGCACGACCTTGGTCGAGGTGACGACGCCGTTGGCAAACTGGATGTCGATCATCGATGCCTTCTTGCCGGACGTGTAGTCGGCGTGGAACGCTTGCGGCTGCAACTGCTTGCCCGAAATCTTGCCCTTCGACGAGATCGTGCCCCGCGTATCGTCGAACAAAGTGGCGAGCCCGGCGGCGGAAACGCTGCCCTCGATCGAATAGGTGTCGCCCTCGTAATGGCTGGAGAATTTCGCCTTGGCCACGGAGAGGCCGAGGAACGACACCGAATACTCGCCCGTGAAGGATTGCGGCTCAGCGGCCGAAGCCGTTGTCGGCGGCGCGACGGCCAACAGCACGACCAGGGCATGGAGGAAAGAACGAGGCATGGGCGGGTCCTTGATTGTCGACCGGAGACGGGCGGCTCCGATCTGGCATGTCCCTGTGCGACCGCTTATAGGCTGAATTCCGGCCTTAATGTGAAGGCGGCGTCGGCAGGGACGGTGGGGCTGGTCGACGGCCAAAATAAAAAACCCGCCTCGACGGGCGGGTCGTTGGAGCCAATTAGCACCATACCGAAATTAGTAGCATAGCTGCCGGCACAAAGCAAGAACAAAATGTGGCCACCTGGAAAATCGCGACAGGTTTGCGCAGCCCCTCATCGCCCTGCCGGGCACTTCTCCCCGTATAGGGACGGGGAGAAGGTCGCCTTGCAAACGGTTTCGCCAATTTGCGGAGTTGCAGAAAGCGCCGAGCCTGCGGCCCAGCCCCTTCTCCCCGTCACTATACGGGGGAAGGTGCCGGCAGGCGGATGAGGGGCAGCGCCGGCATCGGTCATCTTTTGATTGATTCCCTTGGCACTAACCAACCCCAAGCTTGACGCCTCGGCGAAATGCAACTATGGAACGCCAACTTTTTCCATAAGGCCGCCTGACCGAAACCGCGCGCCACCCGGCGCGGGTCGAATGTTTGGCCAGGACCGAGAACCGAAGGTTAGAACCATGTCCCGCACCTGCGAACTCACTGCCAAGGCAGTCATGTCCGGCAACAATGTGAGCCACGCCAACAACAAGACCAAGCGTCGCTTCCTGCCCAATCTCGTCAATGTGACGCTGATCTCGGAAGCGCTGAACCAGAACGTGCGCCTGCGCATTTCGGCCAACGCATTGCGTTCGGTCGAGCATCGCGGCGGCCTCGACGCCTTCCTGGCCAAGGCCGATGCCAAGGAATTGTCGCAGCGCGCCCGCCTATTGAAGAAGCAGATCGCCAAGAAGATCGCCGAGCAGCCGGCCGCCTGAGTTTTTCGGCGGCAGCGCCTTCCAGGGCGGGGTCCGAACTCCGGATCGCGTTCCGCTGGTTCCATTACCCAGGATAAAAAAATGATTTTCCTCTCGCGGTACCTGCCCTTCGTGGCGGCCATGGCGCTCGTCGTCGTGGCCTCGAACATCCTCGTGCAGTTCCCGATGCAAGGTTCAATCGGCGGGCTGTCGCTGGCCGACATCCTGACCTGGGGCGCCTTCACCTATCCGTTCTCCTTCCTGGTCACCGATCTCGCCAACCGCCGCTATGGGCCGGCGGTGGCGCGCAGGATCGTCTTTGTCGGCTTCATGACAGCGGTGATCTGCTCGATCGTCATCCCACCGCTGCTGTTTCGCCACGGCCTGATCGAATTCGAGACCGCCGCCGACCGGCTGGTGCGCATTGCCGCTGCCTCGGGCGCCGCCTTCCTCACCGCGCAGTTGCTCGACGTCACCGTATTCAACCGGCTGCGCCGGCAGAGCTGGTGGCGCGCGCCGATCGTCGGCACGCTGGTCGGCTCCGTTTTCGATACGGTGGTGTTTTTCACCGTCGCCTTCGCGGCGGCGTTCGCCTTCGCCGGGCCCAACGACGGCTTTGCGCTGGAAACCGCGCCGCTGATGGGCGTGCTGCCGGTCGAGACGATGCGCTGGATTTCCTGGGCGCTCGGCGATCTCGGCGTCAAGCTGGTCATAGCGGTGGTGGCGCTGATCCCCTACCGGCTGCTTGCCGCCCGCTGG
Organism: Mesorhizobium sp. M1006; assembly: GCF_040318825.1. Classification (NCBI taxonomy): domain Bacteria; kingdom Pseudomonadati; phylum Pseudomonadota; class Alphaproteobacteria; order Hyphomicrobiales; family Phyllobacteriaceae; genus Mesorhizobium; species Mesorhizobium sp. M1006. The sequence goes on along the minus strand of NZ_JAMYMZ010000012.1, from coordinate 32,583 downwards.
AGCCAACCGGCACTGGCAGCATGATCCCGAACCAAAGGTCCGCGTTAGCGAAAAGTGGGAACCGGTTTTCGGACAAGATCATGCTCAAAGGCTATCGAGCATGATCCCTTGGGTCCAGCTTGATTCGGCAAAAACGCCTGACGGCGGACGGGAACTCCGCCTGAAGCGGCGCGGCGGCGAATTCTCGATCATGCTTGGCGCCAACGAGCTGATGAACAGCCGGCTCAGCGGTTCCGAAGAGGCGCTGGCGAAACTGTCCTGCCAAAGGATTGCCGGCCGCCGGACCCCAAACATCCTGATCGGCGGCCTCGGCATGGGCTTTACCTTGCGCGCGGCGCTGGCCGAGCTCGGCGACGATGCGCAGGTCACCGTTGCCGAATTGGTGCCGGCGGTCGTGGCGTGGGCGCGCGGCCTGATGGCCGAAGTTTTCGACGGTTGCCTTGACGACCGGCGTGTCGGCATTCGCGAGGCCGATGTCGGTCAGCTCATCCGATCGCAAGCTTCGGCCTGGGACGCGATCCTGCTCGATGTCGACAACGGCCCCGAGGGCATCGTCTACAAGGCCAACGATGCGCTCTACGGCGCAGCCGGCCTGATCAGCGCGAGAGCAGCTCTCAAGCCCGGCGGTGTGCTGGCGGTCTGGTCGCAGGGCCCTGACGCAGGTTTCACCCGAAGGCTCAAGCAGGCCGGCTTCACGGTCGAGGAGGTCAAGGTGCGGGCTCACGGCAAGCGCGGCGCCCGTCACATCGTCTGGCTCGCGACCAAGGGGCAATAGGCCACCACCTCGCAATCCGGGCGGGCCTTGGTGGACGCCGCCCGGTACACCCGCGAACCTCTACTTCGCCTTCTGAAGCTCGGCGGCGAGCGCCTGCAGCAGCCCGCGTGTGCCCTCCTCGCGCCCTTGCGCTGAATCGACGCCATCGAAGAACGCACCCTGTTCGGTATAGGTCAGGCGGGTGCCCTCGCCGGAAGGGGCAAGCTCGACCGTGGTGAGCGACGCCGACAGCGGCTGCGCCCCGACCGCCATCCGGTATGAAAATACGATGCGCCGGTCAGGGACGATGTCCTGGAACTGCGCATCGAGCCTGATCTCCGGGCCGCCCTGGTAGCTGAACCGCGAAACCTCGCTGCCGCCGACACGGAAATCGAAGGTGAATTCGGCGATGGTGAAGCCGTCGCCTTCGACGCGCCAGCGCCGCACCGTCGCCTTGTCGGCAAAGGCGAGGAAGACGCTCTCGGGCGATTGCGGGTAGGTCCGCTCGATCGTGAAGCTTGAATGGATGACGGACTGGTCGTTCACGGGGGCAATCTGGTTCATTTCTTGTCGTCCTTTTCCTGGTCGTGGAGTGTTGCGTCCGGTTGGTCAGTCTCCGCCAGGATCTGGCCGAGACGGTCGAGCTGGCGTTCGGCCGGTGTACGGCGCGCGGCGATCCAGTCGGCGAGCGGGGCCAGCCCGCCGGGCTCGATCCGGCAGGTGCGCACGCGTCCGACCTTCTCGCTGCGGATCAGCCCGCACGCTTCCAGCGCCTGGAGATGCTGGAGCACGGCAGCGAAGGTCATGCCGAACGGCTCCGCCAACTGGCTGACGGTGGCCGGCCCGCGGCTCAGCCTTTCCAGGATTGCCCGGCGCGTCGGCTCGGCAAGAGCCCGCAGGATGCTGTCGATCTCGGAACACTTAAGCATGGACTTGAGTATTTCGCCGATGACACAAATTGTCAAGTCACGACTAAAGTATTTTTTCAGATGGTGAGAGCCGGCTGGAAAACCCGCGACGCGGGTCATTGCCAGGGGAAATTGCCTGCGCTGCAAAACGGCGCGGAAATGCCAGCGATGCTGTCAGCCAGCAGGCCTGTCGCGCGTCAATCCTCGTGCAGCACAAATTCCAGGTAAAGATTGCGCTGCAGGATCGAGTGGTTGTCATCGGACATCAGCGACACGATCAGCGCGCCATCGTCGCGGGTCCAGACGTCGAGCGCTTCCATGTTGTCGATCTGGTAGCCCATGTCGGCTTCGAGCAGCACCGGCCCGTCGGCGACGGCGCCCTTCTCGACGCCTTCGCCATAGATGCGCCGCAGCCGCATCTTGACGCCGCCGGCCATCGAAAAACTGCGCTCCAGAAGCAACAGGTCGCCGTCCGGCAGGAAGGCGCCGTCGGTGATGTCGAAATCGCCATTGCGCTTGACGGTGAAGACGCCCTTGTGCGGCCCTTCGATGATCGCGGCAAAGATGTTGCCGGCCTTGTCGAGGCTCTTTTCCGACACCACGACCAGTCCGCCCGCGTGCTGCCCGTTGGGACTGGCGCGGGTGACGGTCTCAAAGCCGCGATTGCGGCGAAGTTCCCAGGCTGGGATCAGGAAGTCCAATTGCCTGAACGGCACCTTCATGCCGTCCGGATCGATCTTGAACTCTGCGATACGGTGATCGCCCTCGAAACCGACCGTGGCAATACCGTCCTTGACCGCGAGGCCTTCGGCATCGACCGCCCATTTCTCGTCGATCGGCTGGCCGGCCGCATCGACCATCTGCTGCATGCGAAAATTCTGGATGCCGGAAGGCCGCTTCTCGGCATCGTGGACGAGGGTGCCGAAGAACCAGAAGCCGGTGTCGGCGACGCCGATGAAATCGCTGCCGGGCTCGAGGAACCGAAGTGCCGACAGCGCGCCGAAATCGCGCGTCGACGAGGTCATTTCGAGCCCGCCGATGAATTCGAGCGGCCCGAACTGTTTGTCCGGCCGGCCGATGTGGAATTCGCTGATCGGCCGTGCCGTGATTTCGGCCGGCTCGACCGAGGCCGGGCCGGCAGCGACAGCTGGCGCCAAACTGATGCCTAACAACGCACTGGCGGCCAAAAGCTTCTGCCAAAAGCCGCCGCGGGAAAAAATCATCCGGCGCGCCGCATGCCGCCGCGCCGCGTGTCGCGCACGGTTTCCTCGGCGAACAGCGAGGCCAGCTGCTCGGTCATGGCGCCGGCCAGTTCTTCGGCATCGACGATGGTGACGGCGCGGCGATAGTAGCGGGTGACGTCGTGGCCGATGCCGATGGCCAAAAGCTCGACCGGCGAGCGCGTCTCGATGAGTTCGATGATGGCCCGCAGATGCCGCTCGAGATAATTGCCGGGGTTGACCGACAGCGTCGAATCGTCGACCGGCGCGCCGTCGGAGATCATCATCAGGATCTTGCGCTGCTCCGGCCGCGCGATCAGCCGGTTGTGCGCCCACAGCAGCGCCTCGCCGTCGATGTTTTCCTTGAGCAGGCCCTCGCGCATCATCAGGCCGAGATTGCGGCGCGCCCGCCGCCACGGGTGGTCGGCGGATTTGTAGATGATGTGGCGCAGATCGTTGAGCCGGCCGGGGTTCGGCGGTTTGCCTTCCTTCAGCCATTTCTCGCGCGCCTGCCCGCCCTTCCAGGCGCGGGTGGTGAAGCCGAGGATTTCGACCGAGACGCCGCAGCGTTCCAGCGTGCGCGCCAGGATGTCGGCGCAGGTCGCGGCGACGGTGATCGGCCGGCCGCGCATCGAACCCGAATTGTCGAGCACCAGCGACACCACCGTGTCGCGGAATTTGGTATCACGCTCCTGTTTGAAGGACAGCGGCTGCATCGGGTCGATGACGACGCGCACCAGCCGTGCCGGATCGAGATAGCCTTCTTCGAGGTCGAAATCCCAGGAGCGGTTCTGCTGCGCCATCAGGCGGCGCTGCAGCCGGTTGGCCAGCCGCCCGACGACGCCGGAAAGGTTGGCGAGCTGCTTGTCGAGGAAGGCGCGCAGCCGGTCGAGCTCCTCCTCCTCGCACAGTTCCTCCGCACCTACGGTCTCGTCGAAGGCGGTCGTGAAGACCTTGTAGTCGATCTCTTTCGGCAGATTGGTGAAGGGATTGTCGTTGCGGCGCGCCTCGCCCGGCGTCTCCGCATCGGCGTCGTCATCGTCGGAGAGATCCTCGGCGGTGGCGTCGGAGGCTTCCGTCTCGGCCGATTGCTCGTCGTCCGACGATGCCTCGGTATCCTCGGATTGCGACTGCTCGGAGCCGGAATCGTCTTCGCCGCCCTCCTCGCTCTGCTCCTCGCCTTGCGGCTGGTTTTCGTCGTTGTCCTCGGAGTCTTCCGTCTCCTGGTCATCGCCGAGCTCCTCGGCCATTTCCATGGAGGCGAGCATCTCGCGCACGACGCGGGCGAACGCCTGCTGGTCATCGAGCTTTGCCGACAGCCCGTCGAGGTCGGCACTGGCCTTTTCCTCGACCCAGGGGCGCCAGAGATCGACCAGCCGTTCGCCGCTCTTCGGCACAGTGCGGCCGGTCAGCTTTTCGCGCACCATCAGCGCCAGCGCTTCCTCGATCGGCGCGTCGGCCTTGTCCTTGACGTCGACGAGGTTGGCCCTGGCGTATTTGTCCTCGAGCATCGAGCCGATATTGTCGGCGACGCCCTGCATGGCGCGGCTGCCGATCGCCTCCACCCGGGCCTGCTCGACCGCGTCATAGATGGCGCGGGCCTGTTTGCCTTCCGGGGCCAGCCTGGTGTGGATGCGCGAATCGTGGCAGGCGCGCTTCAGCGCCATGGAATCGCCGAGCCCGCGGGTGATGGCGATGTCCGCCTTCGACGCTTTCTTCGGCAGTTCCGGCAGCCGGGCGCGGCTGCCGGCCAGCGCCGGCCGATCCTTGGCGAAACCGACCTCGAGATCCTTGTCGCCGGCGATGGCGCGCATGCAGACGGTGACGGCGCGCTTGAAGCTGTCGTTCTCAGCGCCGGTCTTGGATTTGTTTCGCGTATTGTCGCCCGGACCCGCCATCGAGACTCTGCTTAGCCCAGCACCACATTCGCCGCCGATTCCGGCAGATCTTCGCCAAAGGCGCGTTGGTAGAACTCGGCCACCAGCGAGCGTTCCAGCTCGTCGCATTTGTTGAGGAAGGTCAGCCGGAACGCCATGCCGATATTGCCGAAGATTTCGGCATTCTCGGCCCAGGTGATAACCGTGCGCGGGCTCATCACCGTCGACAGATCGCCGTTGATGAAGGCCGAGCGCGTCATGTCGGCGACACGGACCATCTTGTTGACGATCTCCTTGCCCTTGCCGTCGCGATAATGCTTGGCCTTGGCCAGCACGATGTTCACTTCATTGTCGTGCGGCAAATAGTTCAGCGTGGTAACGATCGACCAGCGGTCCATCTGCGCCTGGTTGATCTGCTGGGTGCCGTGGTAGAGGCCGGTGGTGTCGCCCAGCCCAACCGTGTTGGCGGTCGAAAACAGCCGGAAGGCCGGGTGCGGGCGGATGACCCGGCTCTGGTCGAGCAGCGTCAGCCGGCCCGACGATTCCAGCACGCGCTGGATGACGAACATCACGTCCGGGCGGCCGGCATCGTACTCGTCGAAGCACAGCGCGACATTGTGCTGATAGGCCCAGGGCAGGATGCCATCGCGGAATTCGGTGATCTGCAGCCCGTCCTTGACGACGATGGCGTCCTTGCCGACGAGATCGATACGGCTGACATGGCTGTCGAGGTTGACGCGCACGCAAGGCCAGTTGAGGCGGGCGGCGACCTGCTCGATATGCGTCGACTTGCCGGTGCCGTGATAGCCCGACACCATGACGCGGCGATTGTAGGCAAAGCCGGCGAGGATCGCCATGGTCGTGTTCTTGTCGAACAGGTAGTCCGGATCGATGTCGGGGACATGCTCGCTCGTCACCGCATAGGCCGGCACCACCATCTTGGAGTCGAAGCCGAATTTCTCCTTCACCGACACCGTGGTGTCGGGCAGGTTGGCGATGTCGCGATCGACCTTGTTCATCTCTATCAACATCTCCACAAGCGAAACGCCGCGTTTCGCCGGCAATCGATTTTGTTCGGGGGCGGTCTTAGAGCCTTTTCCAACCTTATGAAAGTTGGAAAGCGACACGAACCGTATGGTCGCTCAGCACAAACCTGCCTGCTTGAGCACGCGATACGCCTGGAGCACATCGCGGAACCGGTCTTCCGAACCTCTGTCGCCGCCATTCGCATCCGGGTGGTGGCGTTTCACAAGTTCCTTATAGCGCGCCTTGATATCCTTGCCAGTTGCCTTTGTATCAAGGCCAAGCGTTTCCAGTGCCTTGGCCTCAAGCGGCTTGGCCTTGCGCTCGCGTGCTTCGCGCGGGTCCTTCGGGCCTTTGAACAGGTCGAACGGATCGCGCATGCGATTGTAGTAGCCGGCGCGGCCGGAGCGCGCCTGTGCGAAGTCGGGCGAGGAGCGTGTCGAGGCACCGTTGACGCCCATTTTCCAGGTCGGCCGGTGGCCGGTCATGGCTTCCTTCTGGAAGCGGGCGATCTCGGTATCGGGAACGCCCGAGAAATAATTGAAGCCCTTGTTGTACTCGCGCACGTGATCGAAGCAGAACTGGAAATACTCGCCTTCCTTCATCCGTCCGACCGGGGCACGGTGGGTACCGGCCTCCTTGCAGCCATCCCACTGGCAGATCGGCGAACGCGACTTCAGCTCCGCGTCCTTCTCCGGGCGGATGCGAATCTTCTCGAAATATTTTGGGTACGGCTTCATCTCACCCATTTATGGGCTGTTCGCGGATGCGAAACAAGAATTGACATTTTCGCGATGATCGCCCTAACCGCTGAATCGCGGCATAAAACCGGCGAATTGCGAATTTTGTGCGATGACATAGATGTGGTGAAGGGAAGCGGCGATGTCCATACAGGCAACGATGGAAGACAAGCTGAAAAAGGCGTTTTCGCCGGAACGGCTGGCCGTCATCAACGAAAGCCATCTCCATGCCGGGCATCATCATGTGGATTCCGGCCATCACGCCACCTTCGACGGCACCGGCGAGACGCATTTTCGCGTCCGCATCGTCGCGCCAGCCTTTGCCGGCATGAGCCGCGTCGAACGTCACCGCGCCGTCAACACATTGCTGGCCGAGGAATTGAAATCCGGCGTGCACGCCCTGGCGATCGAGCCGGCGGCGCCCGGCGAAAAGACCCGCTGGTAATTTCAGCCGAAGCTCGCCCTCAGGAAAGCCATCACCGCGGCGGTCAATGCATCGCCCTCGGTGCCGAAGTCGCGATTGATCGACATGTGCGAATAGGCGCTGCCGTCGAACAGCGTGACCCTGGTTCCGGTGGCGCGCAGACGCCCGGCGAAGGCCTGCGCATCCGCCGCGCGGGCTTTCGCGCGCGAATGGGCGATGAAGGTCGGCGGGTGCTTGCGGCCTTCGACGTAGGTGACAGGCGACAGCGCGCGCCACTGCGCCGGATCGGGAAAGGCGCGGGCATAGACCCCTGCCATGCCGCCGCTTCTGGCCAGCGCCTCCAGATCGTAGGCCCTGGTGTCGTCGAGAACCAGCGCCGCGACGCCGGGCAGGCCGCCGCGCAGCCCGGTCAATGCGACGAGATGGCAGCCGGCCGAATGGCCCATGGCGACGATCCGGTCCGGATCGCCGCCATGCCTGGCGATGTTGGCGCGGACGTAACGATAGGCCAGTTCGACATCTGCCGCCTGGGTGGCGACGTCGGCCTTGGGCAGCATCCGGTAGTCGATCGAGACGAAGCCGAAGCCATTGTCGAGCAGGAATTGCGGCTTGGCATTGACGTTGCCGCGGTTGCCGACTCGCCAGGCGCCGCCATGGACGAAAAAGACGACCGGCAGGCCGCTTGCGCCGTCGCGGGAATAAATGTCGAGCTTGGCCGGCCCATAGTCGAAGGTTTCGGGCGACGGCGAACGCAGCCGCAATGCCGCCGCAGCCTGTCCCGGCAGCAGCGCCGCCATCGACGCCAGAAGCAGGCTTCGCCGATCGATCTTCATCAACGCCTGACTGCCCACGGCTGCCACAAGGTGCGCACTGTCATTCTCCAAGCATCGCCGGCTTGATCCTCAGCCGCGCGATACGGTTCTTGTCGCGCTTCATGACGACGAAGCGCTTGCCGTGAAACGTAAAGGCCTGCTTTTCGTCCGGGATCGACTGCGCCTCGTGGATGACAAGGCCGGCGATGGTGGTGGCTTCCTCGTCCGGCAGGTTCCAGTCGAGCGCCCGATTAAGGTCGCGGATCGGCACCGTGCCGTCGACGACGACGGAGCCGTCGGCCTCCTGCTTGACGCCCTGGATGTCGATGTCGTGCTCGTCGGCGATCTCGCCGACGATCTCCTCGATGATGTCCTCCAGCGTCACCAGCCCTTCGACCTCGCCATATTCGTCGACGACGATGGCGAAATGCGCCTTGCGGCGCAGGAAGGCATTGAGCTGCTCCTGAAGCGTCGTGGTGTCGGGCACGAACCACGGTTTCGACGCGATCTTCATCACGTCGATCCTGGAAAAATCGTTGCCGACCTCGTTCAGCGCGCGCAGCAGATCCTTCGCGTGCAGCACGCCGACAATGTTGTCGAGCGAACCCTTCCACAACGGCATGCGGGTGTGCGGGCTCTGCAGGATCTCGCGAACCACCGCTTCGGGCGGGTCGTCGGCGTTGACCGAGCGCATATTGGTGCGGTGGACCATGACGTCCGACACTTCGAGCTCCTCGAGGTCGAACAGGCCGCCGATGCGGGCGCGGTCCTCGCGCACCACCTGGCCGTCGCGGCGGAAATCGTCGACGGCGCCGCGCAGTTCCTCGCGCGCAGAGCGCTGCGGCTCCATGCGTTGCAGCTCGTAGCCGAAGGCGGCGAGCAGGCGCCGGCGCAAGACGAAGCCCAGCACGCCGAGGCCGGCGAGCACGGCAGCCGCGATCCAGCCGGCCTGGCTCATCCCGGCCGGCTTTCCTGCCGACCCGGATGGTTCTCCCGGAGGAACGCCAGCACTTCCGAGGCCGGCACATCCCTGGCGATGAAGGCCTGGCCGACGCCGCGCGTCAGGATGAAGGTCAGCGCGCCGCGCGACACCTTCTTGTCCTGGGTGATGAAGGAGAACAGCGTCTCGGCGTCGGGCAGTTCGCCTGGAATGTCGGCCATCCGCCAGGGCAGACCGACGGCGCGAAGATGCGCCTCGACACGCGCCGCGTCGTCGGGGCTCGCCAAATTGAGCCTTGACGAAAAGCGGTGCGCCAGCGCCATGCCGATGGCGACGCCCTCGCCATGCACGAGCCTTGCGCCGTCATAGCCGATCGCCGCCTCCAGCGCATGACCGAAGGTGTGGCCGAGATTGAGCAACGCGCGGTCGCCGGTCTCGAACTCGTCGCGGGCAACGACGTCGGCCTTGGCACGACAGGCCTCGGCGATGGCCGCAGCCCGCTCCGGCCCGCCGGCAAACACTTGACGCCAGTTTTCTTCCAGCCAGGCGAAAAACTCGGGCCGGTCGATCAGCCCGTATTTGGCCAGTTCGGCATAGCCGGCGCGAAACTCGCGGATCGGCAGCGTGTCGAGCACTTCGGTGTCGGCCAGCACCAGCTTCGGCTGGTGGAATACCCCGACCAGGTTCTTGCCGCGCTTGCTGTTGATGCCGGTCTTGCCGCCGACGGAGGAATCGACCTGCGCCAGCAGCGAGGTCGGAACCTGCACAAAGTTCATGCCGCGCCGCGCGATGCCGGCGGCGAAGCCGGCCAGGTCGCCGATGACGCCGCCGCCGAGCGCGATGACGACATCGCCGCGCTCCAGCTTGGCGGCCAGCACGCCGTCGACCACCTCCTCGAGATGCGCAAAGCTCTTGGTCTTTTCGCCTGGCGGCAGCGTGATGACGGCATGTTGGATGCCACCGCTTGCCAGGCCGGCCGCAAGCGCTGCGAGATGCGCGCTAGCGACGTTTTCGTCGGTGACGACCGCCGCCCGCGTTCCCGGCAGACGGCGCGAGATCTCGGCGCCGGCGCGTGACAGCAGGCCGGGGCCGATCAAAATGTCGTAGGCACGCTCGCCAAGCCCGACTTCGACAGTGACCGTTGCATCAGCGCTCACGACCGCACCTCGTCAATATCGGCAACGCCGAGATGGCCGCGCAGCGCGTCCACCACTTCGGCGGCAATGATCTCCTTGCGGTCGTCGCGGGTCGGCACGATGACATCGGCCGCGGCATAAACCGGGTAGCGTTCCGCCATCAGCCGTTCCAGCACGGCGCGCGGATCGGCGCTTTTCAGCAGCGGCCGGTTCTGTTTCTTGGAAACGCGCTCTATCAACAGGTCGATCTCGGCTTTCAGCCAAACCGAAACGCCATGGCTGGCGATCGCCTCGCGCGTCTGCGCGTTCATGAAGGCGCCGCCGCCGGTCGACAGCACCTGCGGCCCGTGCTCCAGCACACGCAGGATGACGCGCTGCTCCAGTGCCCGGAACTCCGCCTCGCCATAGCGCTCGAACAGGTCCGGGACGCTCATGCGCGAAACAGTTTCGATCTCCTGGTCGCTGTCGATGAAGGGCAGTGCCAGCATCGCCGCCACCTTGCGGCCGATCGCCGTCTTGCCGGCGCCCATCAGCCCGACAAAGACGATGGAACGGCCGCCCAGCCGGCCGAGCAGCGCGGCATGGCTCTCGCCCGGAGGATTTGCTGGTAGCGCGTTCATGCTTCTAGGGCCTCTTTGGCGGCGTATCGACATCAAAAGCCTGTTTGCGTCAAGCGCGGCGCAACCGGGACTATGGGCTTCACCCTTGAATTGGCCGGATTGGCGTCTCATAAGGGCACAGGGTTGGAAATGCAGAATAAGACGACGGGCGAAAATTAATGCCAACACTGTTTCGCTTTGTCGTGACGCTCGCGATTCTGGCCGGCATTGTCTATGGCGCGATGTTCGCCTTGGTCATGTTCGTCGAGCCGAGGAAGGCGGAAATGAGCGTGCGTATCCCTCCAGAAAAGCTCAATCCCAAAAAATGAACAGCGCCGCCCGCATCGAAGCCTTCCTGGAGATGATGAGCGCCGAGCGCGGCGCGGCCGAAAACACGCTTTCCTCCTATCGCCGCGACCTCGAAGACGCTTCCGCCGGGATCGGCGGTGGGCTTGCCGCTGCCACCAGCGCCGACATCCGTGCCTATCTCGACGACATCGCCGCGCGCGGCTTTGCCGCCACCTCGCAGGCGCGCAAATTGTCGGCGATCCGGCAGTTCTTCAAGTTCCTCTACGCCGAAGGCCTGCGCGGTGACGATCCGACCGGCACGCTGGACAGTCCGAAGAAGGGCCGGCCGCTGCCTAAGACGATGAGCGAGGCCGATACCGGCCGGCTGCTCGACCGCGCCGCGCAGGAGGCGATGGACCCCTCCATGCATGACGGCGACAGGCTGGCGGCGCTGCGCCTGCACGCACTGGTCGAGGTGCTCTACGCCACCGGCTTGCGCGTTTCGGAGCTGGTCGGCCTTCCCGTGACGGTGGCACAGCGCGACGACCGCTTCTTCATGGTGCGCGGCAAGGGCAACAAGGAGCGCATGGTGCCGCTGTCGGCCAAGGCGCGCGCGGCGATGCGGACCTGGCTTGCCGCACGGGCAACGGTGCCGGCTTTTGCCGACAGCCCGTTCCTGTTTCCGGCCGCCGCCGACAGCGGCTATCTCTCGAGACAGGTCTTTGCCCGCGAGCTGAAAGCGCTTGCCGCGCGGGCCGGCATTGCCACGGCGAAGATATCGCCGCATGTGCTGCGCCATGCTTTCGCCAGCCATCTGCTGCAGAACGGCGCCGATCTCAGGGCCGTGCAGCAGCTGCTCGGCCATGCCGATATTTCAACGACGCAGATCTACACGCATGTGCTGGAGGAGCGGCTGGTGCGTCTGGTCAACGATCATCATCCGCTTGCCGACTAGGCGTCATATCGCTATGTGAGAACGACGCTCCACCGCGCCCAGCCTGCATTTTCGGGCTTGCGTCAGTCATTGCCTTCCGACTTGCCGGTTCGCCCAAGAATGTACAATTACCTCGATTTCGAAAAGCCTGTGCAGGATCTCGAAGGCAAGATCCTTGAGCTGAAGAAGCTTGCCGAGAACGGCGAGGCGGTCGATGTCGGCGATGAGATCGCCCGTCTCGAGAAGCGCTCGCGCGATGCGCTGCGCGACGCCTACAAGGCGCTGACGCCATGGCAGAAGGTGCAGGTGGCGCGCCATCCGGACAGGCCGCATTGCATCGACTACATCAAGGGCCTGCTTACCGATTTCACGCCGCTTGCCGGCGACCGCAATTTCGGCGAAGACCAGGCGATCGTCGGCGGCTTCGCCCGCTTCCGTGGCGAGCCGGTGGCGATCATCGGCCAGGAGAAGGGTTCCGATACGGCAAGCCGGCTGAAGCATAATTTCGGCTCGGTGCGGCCGGAGGGCTACCGCAAGGCGGTGCGGCTGATGGAACTCGCGGACCGCTTCCAGATCCCGCTGCTGACGCTGGTCGACACGGCCGGCGCCTATCCCGGCGTCAACGCCGAAGAGCGCGGCCAGGCAGAAGCCATCGCCCGCTCGACCTCGGCCTGCCTTGGCCTGAAGGTGCCGTCGATCTCGGTGGTGATCGGCGAAGGCGGCTCGGGCGGCGCCATAGCGATCGCCACCGCCAACCGCGTCTACATGCTCGAACACGCCATCTATTCGGTGATCTCGCCGGAAGGCGCCGCCTCGATTCTGTGGCGCGATACCACGCGGTCCAAGGATGCTGCGACCAACATGAAGATCACGGCGCAGGACCTGCTGGAGCTGAAGATCATCGACGCCATCATCGCCGAGCCGCTCGGCGGTGCCCATCGCGCCCCCGAAACGGTGATCGCCGCCACCGGCGACCTCATCGCCAGGACGATGAAGGAATTCTCCGGCGCCAACACCGACTTCCGCGAGCATCGCCGCGAGAAATACCTGGCGATGGGCCGCAATCTGTAACCAACGCAGACACGCAGCCTGAAATGTGGCGGCGTGAACCAGTTTCGCCACAAAAATGCCGCTGCATTCGGCTCAGTGAGCTTAACGTAAGGGGACGCGCCGCATGCTTGCGGTAAGGAATTTTCAAGGTTAACGGGCTTAAGGTCCGTCAGCGGTCGGTTTAGCAGCTGCGGCATCCGCGGCGCAGAGATGAAGACGATAGCCATATCCATGTTTGCCAAGCTTGCCCGCACCGGAGTTCTGATCGCTGCGATCGGCGTCGCCGGCTGCAATGACGCTTCGATGAAGGATTTTGCGCCGCAAGCCAACAAGCCGCTGCCGGACAAGATCCTGGCCGAGATGAAAGCCAAGGGCATGATCCGCACCTCCTCGGTGATGGCGCGCATCTTCAAGGAAGAAGGCAAGCTCGAAATCTGGAAGGCCAAGACCAACGGCCGCTACGACCTGGTCGCCAGCTACGACATCTGCAAATGGTCGGGCAAGCTCGGCCCGAAATTCACCGAAGGCGACCGCCAGGCACCGGAAGGCTTTTACACGGTCCGCCCGGCACAGATGAACCCGCGGTCGAATTACCACCTGTCCTTCAATATCGGCTACCCGAACGCCTATGACCGCGCCAATGGCCGCACCGGTTCCAACCTGATGGTCCACGGCGCCTGCTCGTCGTCGGGCTGCTATTCGATGACCGACGCGCAGATCGAGCAGATCTACGCTTTCGGCCGCGACGCCTTCCAGGGCGGCCAGACCGAGTTCCAGATCCAGGCTTTTCCGTTCCGCATGACCGCCGCCAACATGGCGCGCTATCGCAACGACCCGAACTACGAATTCTGGAAGATGCTGAAGGTTGGCTACGACAATTTCGAGGTCACCAAGGTGCCGCCGAAAGTCGACGTCTGCGAGAAGCGCTACGTGTTCAACCAGGTTGCGGCCGACGGCTCGACCTTCAATCCGACCGGCCCTTGCCCTGTGACCACCCAGCCCGATTCGCTGAAGAGCGCCATCAACGCCTATCAAAGCACCTATGAGGCGGCCTTCAACGGCGCCATCAAGGCCAGCGTGCCGGCACCCAAGCCGACCATCGCCGGGATCAAGGAAGCCAGCATCGTTTCCGACTGGTCGAAGCGGCGTGCGCGCGGCGAACGCGTTCCGATCGAGCCGCCCTCGCTCAACCCGGACGGCACGGTGGCCGAAACGGCGCGCATGGGCCGCATCGATTCGCCGGCGGGCCGCAAGATGGCAGCGCTCGACGCCGAAAAGGCTGCCAAGCAGAAGGCCGAGGAACAGCGGCTTGCCGCGATAGAAGCGGCGAAGGCAGCGAAAGCGGCAGCCAAGGCACAGGCCTTGGCCGAGAAGGAAGCTGCAAAAGCCCAGGCGCTAGCCGAAAAGGAAGCTGCCAAGACCGCCGCAGAGATGCCTGTCGCCACCGCCACCGTAGCGCCATCGGACGCCGCCCCGGCAGTCGAAACGCAGGCTGCGGACGCCGAAAGCACGGCGACAAGGTTGAAGAAAAAGCTGCTCGGCATGTTTGGCGGCTGAACTTCATGCTTGAGCAAGAAGATGGGGGCCAAGAAGACAGGCCCTCAACCAGCCCCGCCGCCGTCTACGACCTCAAAGGCCTGAACTGCCCGTTGCCCGTGCTCAAGGCAAAAAAGCGCCTGGCCGCAATGCAGCCGGGCAGCCGGCTGTGGCTCGAAACCACCGACCCGCTCGCCGTCATCGACATTCCCGCCTTCTGCGCCGAGAGCGGCCATCGACTGGTCGAAACGGCGGCGGCGGCAGGCGGCCACCGCTTCCTGGTCGAGCGCGGCGGCTGAACGCGTAATCTCCCCCCTTGAGGGGGAGATGGCCGGCAGGCCAGAGGGGGTCGCCGCGCGTGAAGCACCAAGTTTGGTCCCACAGGGGGGTCGCGCCAGCCGAGGCGACCCCCTCTGTCGCCTTCGGCGACATCTCCCCCTCAAGGGGGGAGATCACGATCCGGCAATAGCCAGCGGGTTGCTTTCCAGTGCTGCGCGATCCGGCGTGTCGATCGACGGCCGGTTGGTGAAGGCGGCGAACAGCCGCCGGACATAGTCTTCGGGCATGTCGAGCGTGATCAGCACCAGCCTGGTGCCGCGCTGGCTGTCCGGCCAGGCCGGCAGTTGCACCGGCGGATGCAGGATCTTCTGCACGCCATGGATAACCAGCGGCCGCGACGGGTCTTCTGCAAGCTCGATGACGCCTTTCATCCGCAAAAGGCGCTCGCCATGCGCCGAGCGCAACAGATCGAGAAACATCTCGATTGCCGAAAACGGCACCGGCCCGTCATGAACCAGCGAATACGAACGCACGCGGGAATCGTGCCTGTGGTCATGGTGATCATGGTCGGCATGGTCATGCCCGTCGTGATCATGCCCGCCGTGGTCATGCCCGCCGTGGTCATGGTCGTGGCCGGCTTGTTCGCCGAGCCAACGCTGCACATCGACGGATTTGGTGGCCGGATTGTAGAGGCCGCTATCGAACAGGGTCGCGGTGCTTGCCTCGCCCACGTCGAGCACCACGGCGCCCGGGTTGAGCTGCCTGAGCCGCGCCCGCAACGCCTCGACATCGCCTGCATCCGTGGTCAGGTCGGCCTTGCTGAGCACCATGCGATCGGCGACGGCCACCTGCTTCACCGCCTCGACATGCGCATCGAGCGTCGCATTGCCGTTGACGGCATCGATCAGGGTGATGACGCCGTCGAGCCGGAAGGCCTGGACCAGGGCCGGGTGTGCCATGATCGACTGCAGTACGGGGGCGGGATCGGCGAGCCCGGTGGTTTCGACGATGACGCGGGCAAGCCGGTCGATGCGGCCGGTCTGCAGCCGGTCGACGAGGTCGGCCAGCGTGTCGACCAGCTCGCCGCGCACCGTGCAGCAGAGGCAGCCGTCGGAGAGCTGGATGATGCCGTCGGAGGCCTGCTCGACCAGGAGATGGTCGATCGCCACCTCGCCGAACTCGTTGATGATGACGGCGGTGTCGGCGAGCGCCGGATCCCGGAGCAGCCGGTTGAGCAGCGTCGTCTTGCCGGCACCGAGAAAGCCGGTGAGCACCGAAACGGGGATCGGGAAGCCGGCCATGCGGCTAGTTCAGCGCCTTGGCCGGCTGCTGGACCTGCGCGGCGGTGGCGGATCCGGCCACAACTGGCTCGGCGCCGGCCGGCGGCGCCCGGTCCGGCCGCCATGTCGGCAGCGGCACGTCGGCATATTCCTGCCCGGAGGCGTCGAGCATCGCCTTCGGCTTCGGTCCCGTGGCGCCGCCGAGGCCGACGGCGATCAGCGTCGGTACATGGTCGAGCTTTTCCTG
Organism: Mesorhizobium sp. M1006; assembly: GCF_040318825.1. Classification (NCBI taxonomy): domain Bacteria; kingdom Pseudomonadati; phylum Pseudomonadota; class Alphaproteobacteria; order Hyphomicrobiales; family Phyllobacteriaceae; genus Mesorhizobium; species Mesorhizobium sp. M1006. The sequence goes on along the minus strand of NZ_JAMYMZ010000012.1, from coordinate 16,536 downwards.
ATAGGGCGATTTCGGCACGTCCTTGCCCTTGTCGCCGACGGCGGGTGCGGTTTCCGATTGCTCCTCGACCGGCTTCTTCTTGCAGATTTCGTCGTTCATGTCGTTGGCCGACATGGTGTCGCCATAGGCGGGCAGCGCCGCGACCGTCAGCCAGCTCGGCGCCGGGGTTGCAAAACCCTGGTCGAGCAGTTTCGCCGCCGCCTCGGCGCGGGTGACTGCCGATCGTTCGCCGAGCACCACGGCGACCAGGGTGCGGCCGTTGCGGGTCGCCGAGCCGATCATGTTGAAACCGGACGAGCAGACGAAACCCGTCTTCATGCCGTCGGCACCCGGATAGCGGCCGATCAGCAGGTTGTAGTTGGAGATCGCCTTCTTGCCGACGGCAAGGCCTTCGATCGAGAACCAGGGGGCATATTGCGGAAATTCCTTGCGAATCGCCATCACCAGCAAAGCGAGATCGCGCGCTGTCGTATACTGGTCCGGCGAATAGAGCCCGTTCGGATTGACGAAATGGGACCCGCTCATGCCGAGCCTCTGCGCTTCGGCATTCATGCGTTCGGCGAAAGCCGCTTGCGAACCGCCGATATTCTCGCCGACCGCCATGGCGATATCGTTGGCCGATTTGACCAGCATCATCTTCAGCGCATTGTCCAACCGCATCACCGAGCCCGGCTTGAAGCCCATCTTGCTCGGCGGCTCGCCGGCAGAATGTTTCGTTACCTTGACCGGCGAATCGAGCTGGACCTCGCCCGCGGCAATCGCCCGAAACGCCACATAGGCGGTCATCAGCTTGGTCAGCGACGCCGGGTACCAGCGCCTGAACGCCTCCTGGTGCTGCAGGATCTTGCCGCTGTTCAGGTCGAACAGGATTGTCGGATTGGCCAAGGCAGGCCCGGCCAGCGACGCAAGCACCACCGTGCCCGCCACCAACAGTCTGAGGAAATGCCTGTAGCGCATCATGAAAACCGAAATAGCCTCTTGCCGCAGTCGCACCTGGCTCCGTAAGATTTCGTTACACGATCGCCAGGATAATGGTCCGGCCCTCTGTTCCCGGACCACAGTCGCGGTGCTATTTACTCTATGTGACGTCAACATGGCAAAGTGCTGCCGATCACAATGTGGAAGCAGCAGCACAATGCAAAGCAGCGTGCATGGTTGCAAGGCAGCAGGCACAATTGCAAAGCAGCAGGCCAAGACCGCCTGCTCCAACAGCGAAATGGAACCATCATGCCGATCCTGAACCGAGCCGCCGAAATGCAGGACGAGGTGGCCGGCTGGCGCCGCCATTTGCACCAGACGCCGGAGCTGAATTTCGACGTCTTCAAGACCGCCGCTTTCGTCACCGAGAAGCTGAAGGCTTTCGGCTGCGACGATATCGTGACGGGTTTGGGCAAGACCGGCGTCGTCGGCATCATCCGCGGCCGCCACGGCGAAGGCTCGACCATCGGCCTGCGCGCCGACATGGATGCCCTGCCGCTCAACGAGATCACCGGCAAATCCTATGCCTCGACCGTCCCCGGCAAGATGCACGCCTGCGGCCATGACGGCCACACCGCTATGTTGTTGGGTGCCGCCAAATACCTCGCCGAAACGCGCAATTTCGCAGGCTCCGTCGCGGTCATCTTCCAGCCGGCCGAAGAGGGCGGCGGCGGCGGCAACGAGATGGTCAAGGACGGTATGATGGAGCGCTTCGCTATCTCCAAGGTTTTCGGCATGCACAACATGCCGGGCCTGCCGGTCGGCCAGTTCGCCATCAGGCCCGGCCCGATCATGGCGGCGACCGCCGAATTCACCATCACCGTCAAGGGCCGGGGCGGCCACGCGGCGATGCCGCACGGCACCATCGATCCGATCGTCATCACCAGCCAACTCGTCGGCGCATTGCAGACGATCGCCTCGCGCAGCACAGATCCGGTCGAGGCGGTGGTCGTCTCGGTGACGAAATTCCACGCCGGCGACGCCTATAACGTCATTCCCGAGACTGCCGAGATCGCCGGCACCGTACGCACGCTGAAGAAGGAAGTCGCCAAGAAGGCCGAAGAGCGCATCCGCGCACTTTGCCAAGGCCTGGGCGCTGCCTTCGGCGCGACAATCGAGGTTGATTACAATGCCAATTACCCCGTCACCTTCAACCATCCGGAAGAGACGGTCTTTGCCAGCGACATCGCGGCCGACGTCGCCGGCGACAGCCATGTGCACCGCGCCATCCAGCCGGTGATGGGCGGCGAGGATTTCTCCTACATGCTTGAAGCGCGGCCGGGCGCCTTCATCTTCATCGGCAATGGCGATACCGCCGGCCTGCACAACCCAGCCTACGACTTCAACGACGAGGTCATCCCGCACGGCATGAGCTATTGGGTGAAGCTGGCGGAAACAGCGCTGGCGGCGTAGCCATTCGGCATCGGCGGTGCGGCAACCGCCGCACCTCTGGGCGGCAAAACTGGGCAGGACATGTTCGGCTGGTCACTTCCGGCCGGACGACTTCCGGGCAAGGCCGAAGGCAATGCCCAGAGCGATACCTATACCAATGCCCGTAACAATGTTGTCCAACACGACGCCGATAGCCACGCCGATCACGACGCCGAGTGTGAGGTGTTTGGCATCCATCATGCCCGGTCATGTAGCGTGGAAGGGAAGAGCCGCAACCGCTACGGTCCGCTCTTCGGATCCTCGACCTCCAGCGCCTCCATGACCGGCGCCAGCTCATTGTCATCGGCAGCCTGCGGCTCTTCGCCTGTCCTCGCCTTCGTCAGGGCTGCCTCGATCGCCTCCTGGATATTGCCGAGTTCGTCTTCGCGAACCTCGTGGCCATAGCCGGCAGCATCGGCATCCTGCTCGAATTGCTGCGCCAGGACAGCGACGCTCACCTCGCTCTCGGCCGGCAGATTGCCGACATTCTCCTGCAGCCAGGTCTCAAAGAACTCTTTGGTGGCGCTCATGCGGTCTCTCCTCGGGACACTAAAGCGCGTCGGCATCCCGAAAGTTCCGCTCTCTGAGCCGTCTTTGCGCCCGTTGCCGGCTGCCCCGCAACTCAGCGCGGCCAGGCGGCGTTGGCGCCGCCTGGCTCGGCTGCTTACTGGCTGGCAGCAGTCGTCGGTTCGCACGACACGTTCGGGTTCATGTCCGCGAACGCGCCGGTCGGGTTGCCCTTCCAGGCCCAGACATGCAGCTCGTAGAACGGGCCGAGGCCATAGCGGTTGGGCGCGCTGTTGAAGTTGAACAGATGCCCATCGAGCGAGGCCGGGCCTTTCGAGGTGATGTATTCGACAGCGATCAGTTTTAGCGTGCCGTCGGCCATCGGCTCGTACATCACCGCTTCCGGCTTGGCGACATCGACAGCGTCGTCCTTGAGGTAGCCCGGATTGACGTAGTGGATGCCCATGGCGCCGCCGGTGATGCCGCTGGCGCAGGGGATTGGCGCATAGCCCTCGGCGGTCGCCGCCGCCACATTCTCGAAGCGGCTGTTGGCCGCGCGTACCTTGTCGGCCAGCGGATTGGGACCGGACGCGGGCGCTGCCTGATGCGCCTGCGCCAACGCAGTGCAGGCCGACAGCAGCGCCGCGGCAGCGAGAACTCTATTGCGAAAGTTGATTGTCATAGTCATTCCATTCTTCTTGAAAAGCACAGCCCGGCCGGCCGCCGGAGGTAAGGAGGTCCGGCAGGTGGGCGCTGTGGCTGTTGTTGCTGGGAGATCCCTGTCCCGATGCGACGAATGCAGGGGAAGATCATCCCTTCGGCAGATACGGGATGGTTCCGGCCAGATCGGAGTTGTCGATCAGCTGGAAACGGCTGTCGCTGCCGCCCTGACGGGCCGAAACGAACGGCGCGTAGGCAGGATCGTCGGTGAAGGCGCGCGCCGCGGCCTCGGTCGGGAACGCCATCAAGGCAATCAGCGTGGTGTCGAGCGGCTTGCCTTCGAGCGTCTTCACATTGCCGCTGCGGGACAGATATCTGCCGCCGTGCTTGTGAACGAGGTCGTGGACCGACGCGGCATAGGCCGGCATCCACTTCGGGTCCCTCACCTTGATGTCTGCGATAACGTAAGCGGTCATGGGTCATGTCTCCTGGTCGTGCACAGGGGTATCCCGTGCAGCGGCCAAGGGGTCGCATGGCAGGGCCGGCGCCAGCCAGTCCGCGATCTGTACTGGTGTGGCGAATCCGAAATTCGCATTCACTTTGGAGCAACGCAGCGAGCGAATTTCGGATTCAAAAGCCACACCAGCAAGTGCTTGGATTTCCAGTGTGGTTTTGGATTTGAAGTTCCTAATGCTGATGCCACCCAGAAAGCAGGAACTTCGAATCCACCGCACTGGGCCGGTACAGTTTCTGTACTCGCCGCGTCGCCGGGAAAGGCCTATGGTTCCGGCGGAGTTTGAGGGAAGGCAACATCGTGACCCAGTCCGGATACAAACAGTTCTGCCCGTTATCGATGGCCGCCGAGGTGCTGTGCACCCGCTGGACCATGGTTCTGCTTCGCGAATTGGTGGCGGGATCGACCCGTTTCAACGATTTGCGCCGCGGCGTCCCCAAAATGTCGCCGACCCTTCTGTCGCAACGCCTCAAGGAGCTCGAGCTGGCCGGGATCGTCGAGCGCAAGGAGGTGCGCGGCGAGAAAGGCATCTTCGAATACCGGATGACCGAGGCAGGCAGGGATCTGCGTTCCGTCGTCGAGGCGATGGGTTTTTGGGGCCAGAAATGGGTCGAGTCCCGGTTGTCGCTGAAGAACCTCGATCCATCGCTGCTGATGTGGGACATGCGGCGCAATCTCAACGCGTCGCCGCTGCCCGACGGGCGCACAGTAATACAATTTCTGTATCAGGAGCTCCCCGCCTCCAAGCGGTCATGGTGGCTGATCGTCGAGAAGCACGGCGAGGTCGACCTCTGCTGGTACGATCCGGGCTTCGATGTCGATCTCTACGTCTCGACCGACCTGCACACCATGACCGAAATCTGGATGGGGCTGATCACCGTCGAGAAGGCCGGGCCGAAAGTCATCTTGACGGGCGACCAGGACATCGCGCGCAAAATGCAGACCTGGCTCGGCCTGAGCCCGTTCGCGGTCGAACCCAAGCGAGCGGCCTAGCTGCCTCTTGGCGAAACGTCCCGAAGCGGTTATGTGTCGGGCCGCGTGGTCCCGTAGCTCAGTAGGATAGAGCGGCAGATTCCTAATCTGCAGGTCACAGGTTCAACCCCTGTCGGGATCACCACTCGCAAACCCATACAGCACAAGGCTTTGCGGAGATTTGGTGGCTCTTAAAATCTGGTGATTTTATGTTGCGCCGGCCTGCAACACGCGGCAAGCAAAAACAATGACTTGCAAGGACAGGCAAGCTGCTACACGCCACATGAACGCAACATGGCCGGGGCAAAAACGCCAGTGTTTGCGGGCGCTTGCATGAACCGCTAATGCGTGCTTAGCTACCCCTTAGACAGGAAAACAGGACATAAGGCCCGCTGAGATTTTCTCAGCTAGGCCCGCGCCAAAAGCGCCTGACGCATTCAATTGCGCCGTCCTCTGTCTCCGCTCCCGTTGACTGCCACCGGCGCTCGACTCGGAGCGAAGATCATGGAAGCCAGTCCCGACGAAACTGACCTCAGCCTAATCTGGGGCAGCCCCAACATTGCCCGCGCTATCAACCGCAAGCCCCGCATCACCGCCTACATGCTTGAGAAGGGTGAAATTCCTGGCGCGACGAAGGTGCTGGGCAAGTGGGTTATCAGCCGCCACAAGCTGCGCGAGAAGTTCGGCATGACAGAGGCCGCGTGACATGGGCGATTATCACCCATCCGCAACCGTGGAATCGGCGGCAAAATGGCTTGCCGACAATTGGCACACGATCGAGCGTCCGATCATCCCTCGCCTGCGCAGCGCCCACAGCCTGTCGATGCTGGAGGCCATCGATGCCATGCGCATGGCAAGGGGCATCGTCTATCAAAAAAAGGACGCCGGCCCTGTATGAGCAGGACCGGCGTCCAGGAGAAGCATGAGCAATGGAGCCAAGTGGTGCGAAAATTCGCTTGGACCAACTCCCAATATACCCGCAAAAGCTTGATAAAACAAGGAGTTGCGGCGTCATGGCTCAACGAACAGGTACCATCGATATTGACAAGACCCGATCAGCAGCGCGGCGATATAAAGAGGCGGGCTGGGTACCAATCGCCTACCAGCACCAGACCAAGGCACCCCTCGAAAAGAACTGGCAGAAGAAGACGCTCGATAAGGTCGATGTCGATAAAGCCTTCGCAGGCAACAGTTCAAACGTTGGCGTGTTGCTTGGGACGCCATCAGGCAATCTCGTTGACGTGGATCTGGACAGCGCAGAAGCAATTGCGCTCGCGGCGGAGTTCCTGCCACCTACAGCGGCGCGATTTGGCCGCCCCGCTACGCCCGAGGCGCACCGGCTCTACAGGGCGGTCGTGCCCGCCACTGTGCCCTTCACCTACAACGGCAAGAAGGACGGGATGCTGGTCGAGCTTCGGTCCACAGGCGGGCAGACAATGTTTCCGCCGTCCGTCCATCCTTCGGGGGAACGACTTAGCTGGACCGAGGAGGGCCAGCCGTTTGAGATAGATGGTGAGTTCCTTCTTCAGTGCGTGCGATGCCTCGCGCTCGCATCCCTGATAATGCGGCATTGGCAGGATGGACTACGCAACGTGCTTGGCCTTCGCGTGCCTGGCGCTTTGCTAACGCACGGTTGGACGGAGGCGGAAGTTGAAAAGCTGATCCGCAAGGTGGCAACCAAGTGCGGTGACGATGCCGGGGCGATAGAGAAATCCGTCAAACGCGTCAGCGCTACGGCCAAGCGTCTAGGCGATAAACAGAAGGCGTGCACCGGCATCCCGAAACTGGCTGAATCGCTCAATATCAACCCGGACACGCTGCGCTCATGGATCGACATGCGCCCCGAGGAAGAGCGCGGCATCCTCGCGTCATCGGAACCCATCTTTATCGCACGCCAGTTCGCCAAGACGCTGGATGATGTCTGGCACTGGCGGGGCGACTTTTACCGCTGGACCGGAAGCTGGTGGGTCCAAATGGATGACGAGGAGCTTCGGGGCCGGCTCTATCCATGGCTTGAAACAATCAGGGTTCTGGATAAAGGGAAGCCTGTCCCGTTCAAGTCAACACGCAATGCAGTTGGTGACATCCTCGCCGCACTTGCCGGCGTCAGACAGTTGCATAATGCCACCGAGCCACCATTCTGGATCGACGCAACAAGCAACGACCCGGCGCCAGCGGACCTGCTCCCCTTCAAAAACGGTACCTTAGACTTGCGGACATACGTGCTGCTTCCGCCCCAGCAACGCCTGTTCGCGTTACATGGCGTTGAGTGCAATTACGATCCGACAGCGACAGCACCCGTATGGAACAAGTTCATGCGGGATGGATTTCCCGACGATCCCAAGTCCATCGAGTGCATTGCCGAAATCTTTGGCTACTGCATGACCGGCGACACGTCGCAGCAGAAGGCCTTCGCCTTCATCGGGGAGAAGCGCTCAGGTAAAGGCACCACGGGGCGAATAGCCCGAGCGGCGGTCGGCGCAGGCAGATACGCAAATCCCAAGCTGTCGGACTTTGGCGAAACATTCGGGATGCAGAACCTTGTCGGCAAGTCGCTGGCCGTCATATCCGACGCAAGAGGACAGGGGCGATCAAATCCACACGCGGCGGTGGAGAACATCCTGACTATCACTGGCGAGGACCCGGTATCGATCCATCGCAAGTACAAGTCGGATTGGAACGGCGTCCTCAATACGCGCATCATCATGATGGCGAACACAATCCCGAAGCTCAAAGATGCTTCCGGGGTCATCGTGACGCGGTTCATTGTGATCGAGTTCCGGCAGTCCTTCTATGGTCGCGAGAACCCGAACCTTACGTCCGAGCTGCTGGCTGAATTGCCTGGTATCATCAACGTCTGGATCGAGGGGCTGAAACGGTTGCGGGCGCGCGGGCGCTTTGAGCAGCCCGAGTCAGGCCGAGAGTTGCTCGATCTGATGGACGAGAACACCGGGCCGGTGAAGCGCTTTGTCGAAGAGATGTGCACCGTCGGACCCGAACACCAAATCAGCAAGAAACTATTCAATATGGAATTGAACGAGTGGTTGAGGGACCACGGCCATTACGCCATGGCCGACGAGACTATTGGGTCCGACCTGTATGCGCTGCAAATGGGCATCAGGCCCAGCAAACCACGGCTTGAGGGCAAGCACACTCCTCACTATGCCGGGATCAACTTAACGGAGATGGTTCCGACCGGCGGCAAGCTGACGCCCAATCAGGCCGCGATGCTCTACCGGGACTCGGGTGAGATGCCCCCGGGCGAGATGATTGATCCGAAAATCCCGTTTTAGCTGTGCCGGGGGTGCCGGGGATATACACAACAACGATTGCTACTGCGCTGCGCGCTGCAAGAAAAAAATACATTCCCCTACGTGTAGAAGGTGAGTAAGTCCCCGGCACCCCCGGCACAGCAAGCGGCGTCACCCCTGTTTAATCTGAGAAGAAAGTCCTTGGAGAGAAGGCCGCACATCCCGCGCCACCTGCATAAACTCGGGTGATGACGAATTCCGAGCCAAGGCCAGCGTTTTGTTGTGCGCGTCCCTCGATCCAAGCTGGGCTAGATCTCACTTTTTACCCACAGTTTTTGTATCTGTCCCTCACCAGCTAAGTGATTCAAACTATTCCCGAAAATAGTTCATGTTGCGCCCGTGTTGCAGGCCGCCATACGCTTTGCATTACTTCATCTTGCTCCAAACAAGCGCCCCGAAAGCCCGCACTTCACCTATGTCCAGCAATTACCCACGCCCCCGAAGCCGGCAGTTTCAGACCCGCGTCACTAACGGCAAGGAGATCCTGCCAGGGATCGACGGGCGGTCGAAGTGGGCGCGGCGACTGCATGACCTAATCGCAAATCATGTCGCGGACCTCGGTGGACCCGGTCACGTCACACAGTCGCAGTACGTCTTGGTCAAGAGCGCGGCTAACATCATCATCGTGATGGAGCAATGGGAGCTTGAGTTTGCGAAGGAAGGGACGGCTAGCCTGCCCGCACTGCTCGCTTACCAGACTATCGCGAACAGCCTTCGGCGCATCTTCGAGACGCTGGGCCTTGCCCGCGTTGAACCCCCTCGCGACGTCACACCTGTCTTAGACACGATGAAGCTTTCCCCCTCGGAGCAGCAACGCTTCAAGATGCTAAGTCATCAGGCAAACGAGGTGGGAATGCCTGGCATGTCGGAACGCAGCTTGGTGGAACTCGGCATGCTGGTGTCAAAGATGCGCGGCAGGGGCGTCGGCCCATCAGCCACTGACATTACCCCTCGCGAACGCCCGTTCCACGAGATTGTCTGGCCTGAGTATTTGAAGCAGTCGTCATGAGGGCGAACATGCGCATTGGTGACTACAGCAAATCAAATTCAGGCAAGACATGGGTGGTCGCCAATGTCATCCCCGAGGGCATGTTCCCATGTCTGGGCGACGGCAGGCACGCCTTCCTCATTCGTGATGAAAAGAACGCAGACGGGGATGTCGATCTCGTTTCCACACTGCAGTCCGAGGATAATATTTACCTCGGCTGGCAAGCCGGCCCTGCCTTCGAAAAGGGGCAGCGCTTCATGGTGGAGGGCGAGCGCGTCGAAGTGCACAGCGCCACAGCTCTGTTCGTCTTCTTCCGTATGGCAGACCAATCGTTCACCGCCTTGTGGCGTTGGCAAGCGTCGCTCCTCGTGTTGCGCAAAAAGCCGATGAGCTTTGAGACGGCGGACATAACAACCCTCGCAGAGGGGGCAATCTGATGGCCCTGCAAGTTGGCGATATCGTCGTGTCGGGATCAGGGTTGCGATGGTGCGTCTTGGGCTTCGTTGGCAACGCATCCGGGACACAGGACGCGAAGCTAATCCGCAAAAACAGCGAAGGCGCTTTCACCGGCCTCCAGAAGGACGCCGAAATGCTGATCCCGGTGGAGACGCCTGTTTTCGAGTCCGGCGATGCAGTGACGATTGACGGCTTCAAGGGCACATACATGAGCCGCGATGGCGACGTGGCGCGCATCATGCTGGAACCACGCCGACGCCAGTTATCGAGCGGCGGATTTGTCCAGATCGAGGCCGGCGTTGCCCGCGCCAGCTACGCCCTGTTCGTCATCCAAAATCGAAAAATCTAAGGAGAAGAACCATGACAACCGTCGCCGAACAAGAACTGAAACTGCACGTCTCGCCCAGCATCAGTGAACTGGCGATCGACCACTTTGCCGAACGGCAGAGAGGCAACGATAAGCCGGAACCCGACCTGGAGCATGTCGCCCTATCGGGAGCGATGCGGGAAGCACGGGAGCAGGCCCACGCGCTGGTCGCCCTTGCCAACACTGTTTACGGGGACGCGTCGCAGACGCCCGCTGCCGCGGCGATCCAAGTGGCTACCGCCGCCAAGAAGACAGGCGAGCGTGTTGCGTCCCGCCTGCTCGACGCTCAGGAGAAGGCGGATGCCACAATCGCTTCGCTTCAAAAGGCTACGTTCGCTCCCTCGCCGGACGCAGACATGGGCGAGAAGTTCGACAAGCAGATCCTTTATGCCCTCAAGACCATGACACACGACGAACGCGGCGAAGCTTTCGCTGAGGCATTCGAAGCTGATGACATGACGTTGATCGGCGCCGTGCTGCGCGCCCCTGCACTGCTGTCAGGCATGAAATCAACTGAGCTCGCCGCCCTTAGGCACCGGTTCCAGATGAAATATTTCCCCGCTGAGATGGCTCGTCTAGAGCGCCTCAAGAAGATGCGCGCCGCATCGGACACCGGCGGCAAGGCGTTCGTCAAGCTCGTTGAGCAGGCGGCCGACACCACATTCGCCAATGGCGCAATCGCTGCTCGCTCGAAGCGCGAAAGCGCGCTGGCGGCACATCAACAGGAGGCATGATCATGGCCGGTGAAAACCACATCAACAACTATTTCGTCAAAGTGCACAATCAAGCTGATCTGTTGCGGCTGCCACGACGCATCGCAACGGATCGGCTGGAGGCGATCCCGGAATCCTACCGTGCCGCATACGACTATATCGAGGAAGATGACCCCGGTCGGGGCTACGAACTGTCCACCGCTATCGCGGATGTCATTCGGGACGGCGAGGCTGAGATTGCGTCGCTCAATGCGCAGTTCGAAAAACTTCAAGTGGAGGGACCAGTAAAGCTCGCCGCCGTGAAGCAGCAGATGCGCGACGACGCGGTCAATACGACCCTTCAATTGTCGCTCGCGAAAGCCGGGGCACACGAAGGGCTGGTTGAAGGCGCTATGGCGATACTGAAAAACAGGAATGAGTTTGAGGCGGAGAAGTCTGATGACGGCACCTACGCCGTGCTCGCCCGGACAAGTCTTGGACTCGCTCCTGTTGATCGCGTCGTCCAGCAGTTCATGCAGAGCGAGGAAGGGGCAGCATATCGCGGCAAGCCCGCCGCCCCCTCCGCTGGCAACAACTTCAGTCGGCTACAGTCGGGTTTGAAGCGGCGGCACTGACAACTGGACCCTTGCCAAAAGCGGCTGCTTTGGCCTTTCCGCGCTTTGCAGGAACGACGCTGTAGCGCATCGCGCCGTCTTTCATGACACCGGCAATTTCAATGCCGCTGCGCTTCACGTCGCCGATCAGCGAGTAGGCGGCCTGCTTGCTGATCGAAAGTGCGTCGGCAATTTCTGCCACGCTAACGGCGCCGGCATTTAGCAGTTCCTGGACGCGGGATTTCTTCGTCTGCGGCTTGGCGGCTGCTACGTCTTTGCTCTTGGGCATGTGATGTTCTCCTGTCTGACACGTCCTTGATGGACGAAAAGCAGACTAGGACAACATTCCTAGTTGGTAGACGTACGAGCAGTTGTCATCGGGAACGTGTCAAGCCCTTGGCTGTGCACAAGTTCGTTTGAGGTGTGAATAGCGGGTATCAATGTCGTTTTGGTGGGGACTCTTGCAGATAACTGGCAATGAGCGCCAAAAGGAAGAGTATGTAGGGGGTCATCTTCAACCAAGGATTCGCTCCCAGATGACCTCCCTCCAAGTTGCTTACATGATGATAGCTCTTTCATATCTCCTTGCAGTCGTAGCGCTTGGATCGGTGCATTGAAGACCGGTCATCACGAAATGTTCATGTTCCGTTCGATTTCAGGGCGGTGTAGAGTGATTCCTGTTCAGCAAAGGAGTCGCCTAGCATGTCCTGTTTCTACTCTTTCTCCGCGTCTAGTTTGATCTTCTGGAGCCTGTAAAATGGCCGTGCTCTATGTCGATGAATCTGGCGAGGAAGGATTTAGTCCCACAAGTTCTCAGTGGCTCATCGTCGGCGGCGTCTTGCAGCCCTCCCAAGAAGTATTCCAGGCGACCAAGATTGCCTATGACGCGTTCAAAGCCGAGCACAGGCAACCCAATTGGCATTTTCATTTCCAAAATGCCTCCCATAACATCCGTCTCGGGTTTATTCATGCCATGCGTGACACCGGCATGCGCGCGATCGCCGTTGCGATCCACAAACCATCGATTACTCGCCAAGATAACTTCCGCAAAAAGTACTTTCTCTATTTCTACGCGCTTCGGTTCTTGTTGGAAAAGGCCACAATTTGGTGCCGAGACCATGGGTCATACGACGAAATGCATGTCTATCTGTCCACCCGGCGCGGTCTCCAGCTCGGGAATCTGAACGATTATCTCACGAAGGTCATTGCCAGTCCGTTTGTTACCACTGACCGAATGGAGTGGAGCTTTCTTCGAAACAAAGGGATTTTTCTCCGCCCCAACAACGAGTTTCGCGGCTTACAGATGGCCGACTGCGTTGTGAGTGCTATCGGCCAGGCGTTTGAACCTTCCGAGTTTGGTTTACTCGAACCGCGCTACATCGAAGATATGGGACCCATGTTCCATCATGATGACCTCACATACGGGCGCGCCATCAAGATTTGGCCCAGCATTCCGACCAACTTGCTCGCTGCGATTCAGGGAACGAGCACGTTTAGAATTGCTCCTGTTTTATCTGAGAGTTGGGATGCCCCATACAGCGCGGATAAGCGCACAGCGTAGTAGTTGGGCGACGCGTGCGCTTATCGCGCTGGGCGGGGCTGCAATGCAGCGCAGCTAGGGGAAAAGCTGCGCTGCAAAGTGCAAAGGCAGACCTAAATTACGCTAAGGGTAGTGAGATCGAGGAACCCTACTGAATCCACCAGCTTGAACGGGACCACAGCCGATGGCCCATTGAGCTTGCGCATCACATACGACCGCGTGGTCATGAAACGAGCCTGGCTCCCATCGTTGTTCTGGTCGAGGCTATAGACCCCCTTGCCCTCAAAGTCGGATGCGACCGGCTTCAAGGCAAACAGCCCGGGGGTAGCGTTGGCGAGAAGCAGCTGGATCTTCTTTTGCTTAATCGCCACGCCCTTCCATTCCTCAGCCTTCCAATCCTGCATGAATTCCACAGGGATTGTGACGCGGAGGTCTTTCTCGTTGGACTTGGGTTGGCGCAATAGCACGTGGCCGGCCGGAATGTCGGCAGACGTGCGGCTATTGATCCGTGCCGCGGCATTGGGCGCGAAGGCGGTGTCCAACTGCGCAATTTCTGCGGCCGTGATTTCATCGAGTATGCTCATGTGTAGTTCTCCTGTTGGCGCGTTTAGGACGAAGACCGCAGCACAACGCACCGCAGCGGACCTGCAGGCCTTTTGGCACCTGCGATTCCGCCCCAGTGTGTCTAAACCGAAGAACTGGAGAACGAGCTGGAGAGCTCGCCGACCATCAGACTGCCCCTTGGTCAAAGAGTCAATAGCGGCTTCGTTGTTGACCAACAGATTTTATGCAACATAGTGTCTCTTGAGACAGGAGATACACAGCTATGTCAGTTCGTAAGCGTAAGTGGACCACGAAGAACGGCGCACATCGGGAAGCGTGGTTAGTCGACTATGTTGATCAGAACGGCGAGCGCCGCGCCAAGACATTCGACAAGAAGAAGGATGCCGATGCCTACGCATTGAAAGCCGGCGCCGAAGTTCGTGATGGCCTGCACGTTGTGGACAGCACGTCAAAAACGGTCAACGACGTTGGTAAGCTGTGGTTGACGCGAGCGCAGAATGAATTGGAGCACGGCACCTACCTCCAATACAAGCAGCACCTCAACCTCCACATCAAACCGTTCATCGGGGACGTAAAGCTATCGCGGATGAACATGCCGCGCATTCGCAACTTCCTGGACGCGTTGGCGATGGGTGATGATAGCCTTGCTGAGGACGATCTGCGCCGCGAACCCCGCTCGCGCGCCATGGTCATGGCAGTGCGCACCAGCCTCAGTTCCATTTTCTCGGAAGCGAAGGAAAGCGGCTACATGATGCAGAACCCGCTTCATGGCATGCGTAACAAACGTACGGCCGCGAAGGGCGAGAAACGACGCAAGAAGAAGCTTAGGTATGGCGTGGACATTCCGACGCTGGATGAAGTCAACAAGCTGATCGCCGTTGCAAAGGGCCGCTTCCGCCCGCTGCTGATAACCGCGGTCTTTACCGGCTTGCGCGCATCCGAGTTGCGCGGCCTGCGCTGGGCAGATGTCGATCTGGTGAAGAGCAGGCTTCATGTGACCCAGCGGGCAGACAGCTTCCATGTGATCGGGATGCCAAAATCGGAGACGAGCCAGCGCACCATCCCCCTGTTTCCACCCTTCGTGGTGAATGTGCTGAAGGAATGGAAGCTGCAATGCCCGAAGGGCGAGAAGAAGCTGGATCTCGTTTTCCCCAACACGCTCGGGAACATTGAGGCGCATGGCAACATCATTCGCAGCGGGCTTATTCCGACTATGTTTGCAGCGGGCGTCACAGTTGACACTGGCGAGAAGGACCAGGACGGAAAACCGATCCTCGCGCCCAAATACACCGGCCTCCACGTCTTCCGCCATTGGTTTGCGTCGTGGTGCTTGAACCGTGAGAAAGACGGCGGCAGGGGATTGCTGCCCGCCCGCGTTCAAAAGCTCCTAGGCCATTCAACTATCGGCTTAACGATGGACACTTACGGCCACTTATTTGAGCACAAGGAGGATGAGGGAGAACTCGACGCCGTTATGCGCTCGTTCCCTGCCCTCGTTGTGAACGCAACATAAACGCAACATGCTGGCGACAAGCCGTACAAATGCTGAGTCTAGCACGGGTTCCTAATCTGTAGGTCACAGGTTCGATTCCTGTCGGGATCACCAATGTCTTCAGGTGTTTAGCAAATTGCCGCGTACTTTTTTGCGAATTAGTACGGCAATTAGTACGGCGTTTTTGATGGCCAGTCCGCAGCGCCGATATGGATTCGTGCGACATCCATTGTCCGGTTGCGGGGACGCGCGACCGCCGATACCGACATTCCCTTCAGAAGGCGATTTGAGGTTCGAGTCTTCGAGATGCAACACTGCACCGGTTCCCATATTGATTTTAAAGCGTTTTTTCCGGGATTTCGTAGCGGTTTGTATCACAGTTTGTATCTCAAGCTGTATCGCTCAATGCGGAACCGATTTCGGCCTCTTGATAGCTCAATTTCGAAGCTTGCCGTATCGCCCACACGCTAAGGGTGACACATGCGAGGCCAGTCTCAACGAAACCTATCCCCCACGCGGGGTCCCGTGGTCATCGGAACCGGGTCCGTCGCCGTTTCTTCAGAGCTTTCGCGTGAAGGTCAGTGACAGCCGCACGGGCGATAATTCTGTGTTGCAGTGGACGATCAATCAAAGGCGCTCCCAATGGCATCCCATAGATCAGCCGAGGGCTCTTGGGTGTCAAAAAAATACCTCTCCTAGGCTCACGGCTCCTAAAAATTTCCCTGTGGATACTCCCATTGTGACGATGCGGTGTCGTATTCGTTTGGTCGCGGCTGAGTAGAAGTAAGCAACTTGGGCTCGGGGGAATCATGAACAAGTTGCTTGTTGGCGCAGCATTGCTTGCCGGCGGTGTCTTCGGCGCGGATACATCTTTCGTTTCTTATATTAGAAGCTCCGCAGGGATGGCGGCCTTTGCGCAGGAGGCGCAAGGAACTTCGCCCGACCCTGGCGCAGCCGCAAGCGGTGGCCTTGGCAATGGCGGGGCAGCGCTCGGCTCGGGGACGGCCTCCGGGACGAATGATGCGGGCGCAACGTCGGCAGCAAGTGCGACGGGAGATGCCGCGCCTGCGACCGAGGCCCCAGACGCGGCGGCCGCGGTCGGCACCACAGATCAGTCGACCGACACGGAAGCTGCACCCGAGGAGCCGGCCGCGGCGGCTGCCACCGCGACAACGACCACGACAAGCGGCGATACCGAGGCGATCGGCACGCCGAAGGTGGATTTGCCGAAGAGCTCAGGCAACGGCAATCTGGGCTATGCCATCGGCATCGATGTCCTGGATTTTCATGGCATCGAGCCGTCGATCGCACTCACCTACGAGTCTTCGCGCAGGACCAAGCTAGGTGCCCTCTACCAGGGTTGGCTGGGCTATGCCTGGGGCCTTGGCGGTTTCGACGTCATCGAGCGGGCAAGCCCCGGCTATGGCATGCCGGCCTTCGATGGCACCGA